>JAEEIV010000015.1 GCA_016281555.1 Lachnospiraceae bacterium
GGATCATCTCGATGGAATTCCGGAAGGCGATGAGGTCCTTCGGATTCGCGGTTTTATAACTGATCTTGCAAAGAAGACGCTCGAGATCGTAGATCGGATTTAAGTACTCCCTGATTTCGTCCCTGAGGATCGGATCTTCCAGCAGTTCCTTCACGGCTTCCTGCCGCTTCTCGATCTCCTTTTTCACGAGCAGGGGCTCGTTCGTGTATTTCCGGAGCATCCGCGCGCCCATGGCCGTCTTCGTCTTATCGAGGACCCAGAGCAGCGTGCCCTTCTTTTCCTTTTCCCGGAGCGTTTCCGTGAGTTCCAGGTTCCTTCTCGTCTGAACGTCCAATGCCATGAACGTCTTGTCCTGCAATACGTTCAGCCGCGAAATGTGCCGGAGATCGTTTTTCTGCGTGTCGTAGAGATACGAAAGCAGCGCGCCGGCGGCAATGAGTCCGGAGGTTTTTCCCGAAAGACCGAGGCCTTCCGGAGACGCCGTCTGAAAATGACGGCACAAAGTCTCCGCCGCCTTGTCCTCGCGGAACAGACTGCGGTCCGGAACGGAGAACGAGAAGTTCAGACGGTCCTGAAGCGGTTTTAGGTTCACGCCGGACACTTCAAAGAGGTCGTTGATGATCATTTCGGAAGGCGAGAACCGGAAGATCTCGTTTTTCAGGTCTTCTCCGGTCTCCGCTTCGGAAACGTAGAATTCTCCGGTCGTCACGTCCGCCGCCGCAAATCCGAACCGCCCCTTGTCGTAAACGGCGGACATGATGTAGCGGTTTTTCGTTTCGTCGATGGCGCTCATGTCGGTCAGGGTGCCCGGCGTCACGACGCGGATGACTTCGCGCTTCACGAGTCCTTTCGCGAACCTGGGATCTTCCATCTGCTCCGCGATGGCGACCTTGTGGCCGTTTTCCACGAGTTTCGTGAGGTAGGAATCCACGGCGTGGAACGGCACGCCGCACATCGGTGCGCGTTCTTCCAGTCCGCAGTCCTTCCCGGTCAGCGTGAGTCCGAGTTCCTTCGACGCCAGCGCGGCGTCCTCGAAAAACAATTCATAAAAGTCCCCCAGCCTGTAAAACAGAATACAGTCCGGGTACTCCTTTTTTGTTTCCAGATATTTCTCCATCATCGGAGAAAGCGCCATGTTCCGGTCCTCCCACCCTTCTATTCGGGCTTCACTTCCTCGCCGAGGTAATAGAAGCCCCGGGTTTCTTTTAACAGTACGGGCACGATCTCGCCGATCAGCGATTCATTGCCCGGAAAATGCACGACGGTATTGTCGGACAGCCTCCCGGTCACCATGCCGGGGTCCTGCTTGTTCACTTCCTCGACGAGCACGTCTTCCGTCCGGCCTTTCAGTTTTCCCGACTCCTCCTCGCCGATCTGCCGGACGAGTTTTAACAGGCGGTCGAACCGCTCTTTCACGACGTCTTCCGGCACCTGATCCGGCATTTTCGCCGCGGGCGTGCCGGTCCGTTTCGAATAGATGAAGGTGAACGCGGACTCGAAACGGGCTTTCCGTACCGTGTCCATCGTCTCTTCAAAGTCCTCTTCCGTCTCGCCCGGAAACCCGACGATGATGTCCGTCGTGATCGAGATGCCGGGTACCCTCTCCCGGAGTTTCCGGACGAGGTCGAGGAAGCGTTCCTTCGTGTAATGCCGGTTCATGACCTTCAGGATTCGGTCGCTTCCCGACTGGAGCGGCAGATGAAAATGCCGGCAGATCTTCGGTTCTTTGGCAATGACGTCGATGAGGTCGTCGCCGAGGTCCTTCGGGTGCGACGTCATGAAGCGGATCCGTTCGATCCCGGGCACCGCCGCCACCGACTTTAACAATTCGGAAAACGACACCGGTTCCGCCAGCGTTTTCCCGTAGGAATTCACGTTCTGTCCAAGCAGCATGACTTCCTTTACGCCCGACGACGCAAGAGACCGGATCTCCTCCAGAATGTCCGCTGCCTCGCGGGACCTCTCCCTGCCCCGGACGTACGGCACGATGCAGTAGCTGCAGAAATTGTTGCAGCCGTACATGATGTTCACGCCGGACTTGAAGCTGTATTTCCGTACGGCCGGCAGATCCTCCACGATCTCGTCGGTGCCTTCCCAGACGTCGATGACCGGATTCGGTTCGGTCTTCATCCGGTATAAGAGTTCCGCCAGTTTGAAGATGTTATGCGTTCCGAACACGAGATTGACGAAGCGGTACTTCGTTCTGACCGTCGCCACCTCATCCGGTTCCTGCATCATGCAGCCGCAGAGTGCAATGCGCTGATTCGGATTTTTCTTCCGCTTCGACGAATGCACCTGTCCGAGGTGTCCGTAGAGTTTTTCGTTCGCGTTTTCCCGCACCGTGCAGGTATTGTACAGCACGAGGTCCGCTTCCGTCTCTTCCTCCGTCGGAAGATAGCCGATCTCTTCCAGAATGCCTGCGAATTTCTCGGAATCCTTCGCGTTCATCTGGCAGCCGAATGTTTCGATGTGGTACGTTTCCTTCCGTCCGAGCAGGATCTCCTCCTCCCGGAGCAGTTCCTTCATCTTCCCGATGTATTCTCTTTGTCTCTGAAGTTCCGCGCGATCCTGTTCCATGGCTTACTTCAGTCTGATCTCCGTCACTTCATTGCCGCCGAAGGTGACCGGCGCATCGAATCTCAAGTTGATCATGTAATCTCCGTTGTCCTCATTGATCGCGAACACGATCGCGCCCTCCGCCGCATCGTCGCCGCATTTGTACTCGAAATGCGCGGTACCGAAGGCGTCGTACGAGGCAATGATGTTCTCCAGCACCGGTTCCGTCACCTTGCCCTTCAGGTGATAGGCGGAAAACGCCAGATGGTTGCCGTCTTCCTGGAAGATCCGGACAACGACTCCGCTCTCGTCGTCATAGCCGTACACCCGCTTTTTCTTCGCGTCCGGAAGCACCTTGACCGAATCCGGCTTGTACGAAACGTACTTCGGATTGCTGGTCACGTAATAGCCGTCCGCCACGTGATACATGAGATAGGCGGTCTCCTCGTCGTAAATGTACAATTTTGACACCACGTCGAACGTTCCGGAAGCATGAACGACGTTTCCTTCCGTCGAAGCGTCGTCAAACAGAGGACGCTTGTGGAACACCACGCCGTTCGCCGCGCCGCCGGTGACGATCGTCAGCTTTCCGCTTTCCTTGATCTCATCGTCCATGACCGGATAAATGTGATCTTCCGTCCTGTGCAGGCCGCGGACTTCCGTGGAAACCACGGCCTCTTCCGACGTGGTCTCGGGAAATTCCTCCGCTTCCGTGGGAGAATTGCTCTCCGCGAGCTGCGTCAGCAGTTTCTCCTTTCCCTGCCCGAACACGAGCGTGCAGAGAAAGACCGCCAATGCGGCCGCGATGAGCGACATGATGATGAATGCTGCCGTAAACCCCTTGCTTTTAAACATATGCTCCTCTTCGGAAAATCGCCGGCAGACCGTTGCTTTTTCTCAAGAAAGCACATCCTTCCACCATAGCGATACTTATAATCCATAAAAGTATATCACAAGCCCCTGTTTTTTACAACTTTTATTTGACATTCTCCGATCCGGGCCGTATATTAGTAATGCATCGGGGTAGTACCGGTTTCGACGGGGATTCTGAATGCGGATAAGCCATTTATGTACCGGATCATATAAAAAGCCGGAAACAAAAATAAACGCTAACGAAAATTTAGCATACGCTGCGTAATGCAGCGGAGTCGTCCGCGGTTCCCGTAACGCGGGGTGCGGCTCTCGTCTTACGGGGAACCCTCTGCGGAAAGCTTTGACCGCTGAGGAGATCCATGAAGCTACCGAAAGAGTCTCTCCTGCTTACCGGTGCAGACTTGAGGGAATCAAAATAGATAAGCTATAATGGTAGAAAGTTCGTTGGATGATTTTTCGGACGCGGGTTCAACTCCCGCCTACTCCACGAATAGAAAGAGCCGCAATTCCTGTAAAACGCAGTGTTTACAAGGGTTGCGGCTCTTTTATACTCTTTGTCTTGAAAGTCAAATGTTCAGGAAAAATACGCCTTTTTCCGCATTTTTGCCCACGAAATTGCCCTATCTTCTCAGGTTCTCGATGATCGCCGTCACGCCGAGTCCGCCTCCGCAGCAGGAAGTGAACAAACCGTACCGCGCTCCTCTTCTCTCCAGTTCGCGCATCGCAAACATGCAGATCCGGGGGCCGGAAGCGCCGTTCGGATGACCGAAGGAAATGGCGCCGCCGTTCACGTTCCACTTGTCCATGTCCAGTTTGTATCCGGTGACCTGTTCGAGCTGGCGGATGACGCCGAGGTTCTGCGCCGCAAACGCTTCGTTGCACTCCCAGAGGTCGATGTCCTCCATCTTCAATCCCGCTCTCTTCAATGCATCGAGGCTCGCGCCCACGGGACCGAGGCCCATGATCTTCGGATCGAGCGCGGAATTGCCGGCCTGCACGAAACGGGCATAGGGCTCGTAACCGAGTTCCTTCGCCTTTTCCTCGCTCATCAAAAGCACCATCGACGCGCCGTCGTTCCGGCCGGACGCATTGCCGGCGGTCGTGACGCCGTTCGGCTTCACGCTCTTTAACGCGGCCAGGCCTTCCATCGAAGTCTCGGGACGCATGAATTCATCGGTCTTAAAGATCACTTCCGGAGTCTTCCGCGTCGCCGGGATCGTGACGGGCACGATCTCTTCGTCAAAATATCCTTTTTCCCATGCGGCCGCCGCTCTGTGCTGCGACCGGCAGGCAAACTCGTCGCAGTCTTCTCTCGTGATGCTGAACATCTGTGCCAGCGTTTCCGCGGTCTGGATCATGTCGACGTTGTCTTCCGGGACCGGAGACAGTTTCTGCGGCCAGTATACTTTCGGCGGGGTCAGTTTGTACGGAGTCGTGGACATGGAGATCTTCGCAGAGACCTGGCTGAACGATTCCGCACCGCCGGCGATCATGACGTCCGCATTGCCGACCATGATGTTCGCCGCGGCCTGGTTGATGCACTCGATGCCGGAGCCGCACTGCCGCTCAATGAAATCCGTCCAGACGTCCCACGGAAGTTTCGATTTCAGCACGGTATAACGTGCAGGTGCCTGCGTCTCGCCGTCGTAGAACGCGCCGCCCATGTACAGGCCGTCGACTTTTCCGCGTTCCAGGATCTTCGTCTTTTCCAGAAGACCGTTCACTGCGAACGCCGCGAGGTCCGTCATGGAAAAATCTTTCAATGTGCCCGCGATCTTTCCGAATCCGGTCCGAACGCCGTCCACCAATACCACGTTTCTCATAAGCCACCTCTGTCCTTTCGATTTTCGGGGGATGCCCCTTGTTTTCAAGGTATCACGATTCGGAAACGGTGTCAATCGCTTTTCAGCTCTGAAATTGTCTCGTATTTTGTTATTGACGGTTTTTTCCCCGAAGATATTTCAAATGTGTTGATTTTCATTCGCTTTTCGCTTATAAAGAAAGCGTGGCGGTCCCACGGGATCGCCCGATCAAAAACGACTTGGGAGGACCTATGGGAAAACCTTTAGAAGGAATCAGAGTCATCGATCTCTCCACTTTCGTCGCGGCGCCGGTCACGGGCCGTTTCCTCTCCGATCTCGGCGCGGAAGTCATCAAGATCGAACCGCAGTCGGGCGACGGCTGGAGAGTCACCGGCATCAGCTACGTGCCTGCCCGCTTCAATGAAGAAGAGAACCCCGTTTTCGACATTTACAATACCGGCAAGAAAATGATCGCGGTGAACTTAAAGACCGAGGACGGTCAGAAGGTGTTCCACCGTCTCATGGAAAGCGCGGACATCTTCCTGACGAACGTCCGCGAAGGGGCGCTGAAACGGATGCACGTCGCCTACGACGATCTGAAGGATCGCTATCCGCGCCTCATTTTCGCGCAGGTCACGGGCTACGGTCCGAACGGTCCGGAAGCCGCAACGCCCGCCTTTGACACGACGGCCTTCTGGTCGCGCACGGGCTTCATGCGGGACCTCGCCGTCATTGACGAGGAGACCGGCATTTACAATCCGATCTATCCGCCGTCGAGCGTCGGCGACACGGTGACCGCTTATCTTCTGCTTTCCGAGATCAATGCCGCGCTTTACCAGCGCATGACGACCGGAAAGGGCCAGCGGGTCGAAGCCAGCCTCTTCCATACCGGCATTTTCACGATGGGCACGATGCAGGTCACCTCGCAGCGTCCGTTCGGCCGCGTCTTTCCGAAGACCCGGGCGGACCACGCGCAGCTCGGCGGCTATTACAAATGCAAAGACGGCGAATACGTCTTCATCGCGGCGGGCATGGTCCAGCGGCTCCTCAGCCAGATGGCGCCTGCGATCGGCCGGCCGGATCTCATCGACGATTCGAGATACAACACCGCTGCCGCGAGGTGGGAGAACCGGAAGGAGTTTTACAAACTGCTCTCCGACATCTTCCTGACGAAAACCTGCGACGAGTGGCTTCAGATCGCGAAGGAATCCGACTTTGCAGCCACAAAATACAAGGGATTTGCGGACATTTCCGAAGACGAGCAGGCGATTGCGAACGGATACGTCGAGAACGTGACCTATCCGAACGGGCACACCGACGTCATTGCCACCGCTCCGTTCCACATGGATACGATGCCGCCGGTCTCGACGCATCAGGTGCCGCCGATCGGAAACGATACCGACGAAGTGCTGGAGTCGGCGGGATTCACGAAAGAAGAAATCGCTGGATTCAAGGAGACCGGCGCCGTATTTCAGGCGGAGCCGAAGAAATAAGTGCAAGGAGACACTGTCATGTATGATTTTTCATTGAAGAACGTGGTCGTCACCGGCGCAGCTCAGGGCATCGGCAGATCCATTGCCGAAGGGTTTATAAAGAACGGAGCCAAATGCGTCGTGATGCTTGACTACAACGGGGAAAAGGTGGCGGAAACGGCGAAAACGCTGGATCCCGAAGGAGTGAGGACGCTTGCTGTGAAATGCGACGTCTCGAACCGGGACGAAGTGCACGAAACGTTTCAGATGCTTTATGAGAAACTCGGACGGATCGACGTGCTCGTGAACAATGCCGGCATCAACCGCGACGCGATGTTCCACAAAATGACCTACGAACAGATGCGCTCGGTCATTGAAGTGAACTTCTTCGGCATGGTGCACTGCTGCATGGAAGTCATCCAGCCGATGCGGGATCAGAATTACGGCAGGATTGTGAACATCTCTTCCACTTCCCAGCACGGAAACGTCGGCCAGACGAACTATGCGGCGTCCAAGGCGGCGATCAACGGCTTTACGCGTTCCCTCGCGAAGGAATCCGCACGGAAAGGCATCACGGTCAATGCGATCGAGCCCGGCTACATCGATACCGACATGCTCCGGACGATCCCCGCGGAAAAGTTGGAGGCCAGACTTGCCGGTCTTCCCGCACAGCGCTTCGGCACCACGGACGAACTTGCGAATTCCGTACTCTTCCTGGCAAGCGACGAGGCTTCCTGGGTGAACGGAAACATCATGATCGTCAGCGGCGCTTCGGTGACGTCTTAATTCTTTCTGGTGGATTCCGGCGTGATCATCTTACCGGCGAGCACGTTGTATAGCATGCGTCCCGGGTGGAAGGTCTTGCTCTTGTTCTTTTCCTCGGATTCGAGCAGGATGTGATTCGGATAAGCCTTCCGGACGGCGGACGGCGTCGTGCCGATGTAATGCTGGAATACGTGGTTGAAATGGCTGGAAGTCCCGAAGCCGCAGGCCTTCGCCACGTCTCCGATCGAAAGTTCGCTGTAGGAGATCATTCTGGCGGCCTGGCGGATCCGGATCAGGTTCAGACAGTCGGCGATCGTCACCTTCATGTCTTTCTTGAAGGCGGTACAGAGATAGGCCTTGTTGAACGACAGTGCCTTCGCTAGTTCTTCTAAGGAGAACTGCTCCGCGTAATGCGCTTCGAGGTAGGAAACGACTTCTTTGGTGAGTTCCGAACATCCCGTGACGTCAATGTACGTCTCTTTCTCGGATTTGATCCGGTTCGGCCGCGTCATGATCTGCAGGATGGCGTTGAGATAGGATTTCGCCGCTTCGTCGGCGAGCGCGCCTAAAGAGGAATACTCTTCCGTCAGCTTCTCGCTGAGGATCACCACTGCGGGATCCGACGTGACGACCGCCTGTTTCCCGTCCGTCAGCCGGGATTCGAGACCGGGATTCTGCAGCGTGAACTTGATCTCGATGCACTCTGCCGTCTCGGAAGAATGATTCAGATACGAGTGTTCCGCCATTTTCGGAACGAGGAGCGAACTCCCTTTCGACACTTCGCTCGTCACGCCTTCCACGGTCACGCTCAGCGTGCCTTCGGTCATGACGAAGAAATGGTAATACGGATGCGTATGCGGCTTCACACCGGTATTTTCCGGAGTGAAGGAGCGGTTCAGCCAAAGGATCTGTATCGTTTCCATGGATCTCACCTCGTATTTTCGGGCAATGCCCCCGTCAAAATAACACAAAGAACAGACAAAGTCAAAGTATAAGGAGGACAAACCTGTGATGGAAATCAAAAAAGTGGCCGTGATCGGCGGCGGACTCATGGGCCGGCAGATCGCACTGAATTCGGCGATCTACCCCTACGACGTGAACATCTTCGACTTAAAACCGGAAGTCCGGGAAGCGGTTCAGAAATGGGAGGACGAATACCTCGCCGGACGGATCGCGAAAGGCCGCATGAGCGAGGAGCAGGTTGCCGGGATCAAATCCCGTTTCCACATCATTGACACGATGGCGGAAGCCGTGAAGGACGCGGATCTCGTGATCGAAGCCGTCGTGGAGCGGAAAGACGTAAAAACGGCCGTCTTCCAGGAACTGTCCGGACTTGTCCGGGAGGACACGATCCTTGCGACGAACTCCAGCTATATGGTCTCTTCCACGTTCAAGGACGTCGTAAAGAACCCGTCCCGTCTTCTGAATATGCACTACTTCAACCCCGCGCTCGTCATGAAACTCGTGGAAGTCTGCCGCGGCGAACATACGGCGGATGAAGTCGTCGATACGGTCTACGCGTTTGCGGAAGCGACCGGAAAAACGCCGGTCCGCGTCGAAAAAGAAATTGACGGCTTCTTAGCAAACCGCATCCTTTCGGCCATTTACGGTGAGGCCAGAAAACTCGTGGACGAAGGCTACTGCACCTATCAGGACCTCGACAAAGCCTGCGAAAACGGTCTCGGACACCCGATGGGTCCGTTCCGTTTAAACGACCTGACCGGCGTCGACCTGACCTTCGACATCATGAACCGACGCTATCAGGAAACAGGAGTGAAGCCGCGCGGATACGACCTGTACAAGCAGATGGTGGATGAAGGAAGGCTCGGAAGAAAGAGCGGAAAAGGCTTCTACGATTACGAGAAGAAATAAGCCGATCAATAAATATGCGACAATGCGAAAGCGCCCCCGGCCCGTGCCGGAGGCGCTTTTTATCATTTGATTTCTGATCCTTACGCTTCGTCCGGCTGCTGTCCGTCGTGGGCCGCCCAGACGCAGTCGCCGTAAGCAAAGTCCGTAAAACGCGCCGTAAAGGACGAGTCCTCCGGACTGCAGGCGTACACGCCGAACCGAACCTTCCCGTCTGCAGCCTGAAGGTGGCAGATCCGCATCTGAGAGAACCGTTCTCCGTCCAAAGAACACTCGACCCGGAAGTCATCCTCCCTTCGGGAAAGCCGGAACCACAGACATTTCGTTTTCGCGGAAAACTCCGTCGTCGCCCAGTCCGAATAGCCGCCGTTCGTCACGACGCTCCCGAGATGGCCGAACTCCTCCGTCTCATATTCCACCGAAGCCTTGATCCAGTTCTCACTGTCGAGGTAAACGGCGATGCCCGCCTGATCGTAGCGGTGACGGCAGTCCGAAAAGTCCGCTTTGACGACGAACGAGAAATAGCGCTCTTCCGTTTCCGCCTGCAGCACGGGCGCATTGTCGTTCCGGAAATGATAATACGTCCTTTGCCAGAGGTCGGTATGCGGTTCCGTCACGAGGGTGACCGAGTCTTCCGTCACCGAAAAAGATTTCGGTGCTCTCTCCCATTCCATATTTGCAAGAAGCGTCTTCGTCATTTGCAGTCCTCCCAATGTACCGGCCTGACCGCTTAGCGGTCCTGCCAGCCCTCCATGCGGTCCATGATCGCAAAAAGGGCCTGTTTCCGGGCTTTTTCCTGAATCATGGAGACTTTCTCGCCGAGTTCCAACAAGCTCCGGGAATCGCTGTTTTCAGACCATACAGGCAGGGTTTCGCCGTTGGGGTCGCCCGTTCTGATGAAATTCAGATAATAACGGGATGCCGTTCGCATCAGCGACCAGTCTTCCCCGTCGTAGAGTTTCGAATCCTCCGGGATGTTTCCGTACAGATACACCTCTTCTCCGCTGTGCCAGCTTCCGAGCCTGCCGTTCTGCTTTGAAAAATAGTATTCAAAAACCGGAATACCGTTTTCCGCGGCCAGACGGTTCAGGCAGTAATGCGGATAATCGAAAAAGACCGCGCCGTAGATTTCCGCCCAGTTTTCCGCCGCTTCGTCGTCGGTCGCAGCCGGATACTGTTCCAGGATCTCACTTGAGAACTCCTTGAAATAGTGCCTGACCCGTTCTTCATAATTCTTCAAAGACACCTTGTCGAACAGAAGGAAGGGACCGCTCTCTTTGCTGTTGTATCCGTGCAGGATCGCGGACTCATTGAACACGCCTTTCCTGTAGGACTCGTAGGGCGTCTCCGTCAACGCATATCCGTCGACCGTCATGTAGTGCTCGGTTTCGCACGAACCGACGATTTTTTTGGCATCGAGGGTGCGCAGTTCTTCCGGCGAAGACGCGCCGTACAGTTTCTTCACGGCCTCTCCCGCCTTCAGCGCATCCGCCATCGGCCGGTAGGAATGCGGGGGCTCCTTGGAAGCCAGCGTGGAGCTTTCAAGGACGATCCGCCGGAACAATCCCTTCGCAAGCGGCGACGTCGCGATCGCACTGACGCTGGCCGCCCCCGCGGATTCTCCGGAGAGCGTCACGTTTTCCGGATCTCCTCCGAAAGCGGCAATGTTCTCCCGGACCCATTCGAGCGCTTTGATCTGGTCGAGCAAACCGTAATTGCCCGTCGAACCGTTCGGCGATTCCGCCCGGAGTTCTTCCGTCGCAAGATAGCCGAACACGCCGAGCCGGTAGCCCATGTTCACGACGATGATCCCCTCTTTCGCCAGGTTCTCTCCGCTGTAATCCTCGTACCAGGGCTGACCGGTCTTTAACGTACCGCCGTGGATATAAACGAGTACCGGCAGGTTTTCCTGCTTTCCGGCAGGTCTCCACACGTTCACGTAAAGGCAGTCCTCACTGACGGCCGGTTCGTAATTGTCGTCCGTTCTCAGCCATTGATAATCGTGATAGCCGATGATCTGGGCGAGCGAATAATAAATCGGCATGTTTCTCGGCTGCATCGCCATCGGCGCGAAGGAATCCGCCTCCAGAACGCCTTCCCACCGGGTGGGATCCGAAGGTTCCTTCCAGCGAAGATCGCCGACCGGCGGCGCCGCATACGGAATGCCCGCGAAGATTTCCACGGTGCCGGATTCATTGACCACGCCCCGGACGTCGCCGTCGGAAAGCAAGACGATTTCCGTCTTCACAGGATCTTTCACTGCCGCCGCCGGAACGCGTTTCATCGGCGGCCACGTAAGGAAAAGGATCCCGAGGAACGCTCCGAAGAACAGCACCCAGCTGCCGATCTTCCAAAGCACGTGCTGTCTGAAAACGCCCGTTTCCCAAAGCACGAAAAAGGCGACCGTCAGAATAAAAAGCAGGACCCAGCCGAGGACTGTGTTCTGATTCAATTCCAGAATCAAAAAGAAAATCAAAAACAGTAGCACGGTGATGATGCGCCTGGCAATCATTCTTACCCCCTTCTCGCTTCCCGGAGCGGCCGGTCGAAAAAGACCTTTCCGCCAGCGGTTTCCACAAGACGCTCAATGATCTCCTGAAATCCTTCCAGGAGCTTCGCTTCCCGTTTCTTCGATCTCCGCCCCTTGCCCTCAAACAGCACTTCGCTGTAATACGCGTCATAGGAAACGGCGAAATCCTCTTCGTCTCTGTGCGGGAAAAACGAGACCGCCGCCTCGTAGCGGATCTGCCCCGCTTCCGAATCCGAGATCAGCATCACGAGCGCTCCGCGCCGTTTTACGCCGTTCACCTCAGCTTCCGCTTCCAGATATTGTTCAAATACATTGACCGTCAAGACGTTCACCTCTCACTTCAGTTTCTGCTGCTTCATCCAGACGCTCATGACCATGCTGTGCGGCAGGATCTTTACGAGCGCCACCTGCATTTTCGCCTTGAAGCCCGGAACGACGTGATCTTTTTTCCGGTCCAGCGCCTTCCACGCCGTCTTCACGATGAACGAAGGCTCGTACATGGCCACGTACTTCTTCACCACTGCTTCCTCGTTCTTTTTCACGGCCCGGTCGAAAAAGGCGGTCTTCGTCCAGAACGGACAAAGCGCCATGACCTGAATGCCGCGCTTCTTCACTTCCCGGTTCAATGCGCGGGAGAAGCTTAAGACGAACGCTTTGGATGCGCCGTACACGTTGATGTACGGGATCGGCTGGAATCCCGCCACCGAGGCGATCTCAATGATCTTCGCGCCCTCTCCCATGTACGGAAGCACGAGTTTCGTCATGGCGACGAGCGCCCGGCAGTTCAAGTCGATCATTCCGAGGTCGTCTTCCATCGACAGTTTCTCGACCGCATCGAATTTCCCGTAGCCGCTCGCATTGATGAGGAGTCTGACGTCCGGTTTTTCCGCGGCGAGGAGCTGCTCGATTTTCCCGATGAATGCGGGATCGGAAAGATCCGCCGGTACGGGACGCACCGGGAACGGAACGTCTTCCTGCAGTGCCTTCAGCCGCTCCTCGTTTCTTGCAATGACCCAAACTTCATCAAAGGGCCCGCGGTCCTTCAGTGTTTTCACGAATTCCCGTCCGATGCCGGACGACGCGCCGGTCACGATGGCGATTTTACTCATCTCTGTTCCTCCCTCACCTGTCATTCAAACATCCGCTTCATATCCGTATCCGCCATGAAGAGCGCCGCATAGGCGAGCGAATTGTGAAGCAATGCGGTATTCCACTTTTTCGTCTTTCCCCAGGCTTCCCACGTCACCGTTGCGCCCTCGTCGATCATGTTCAGCCATGCGCCGGGATCCGTCAGCATTTCGAGGACCATCCGCTCATTGCCGGCCTTCGCATAGTATTCCAGGATCGGGAACGGGCCGAATTCATTGACGGACGCCACTTTCCGCTCTTCGATCATCCGCTCCATGTTCTCCCTGAATTTATTGTCCGGGATCAGATCGAAAGCCATCTCATAGAGATTCCCGATGTAGCTTACGTGATCCGATCCGATCATGTCACGGAACAGGTGACGGTCACGGTCGTAAAACGCATTGACGATCGCTTCGCCGACTTCGTTTTCATCCCGGTATGCCGGCAGTCCGAGTTCCTTCGCGATCCGGTTTGCGGTTTTGATCGCGCGGTAATAATGCAGATTCAGCACCACGTGCGTGTCCGGCTCGATCTCGTTTTTCTGGGAAAGATCCGCGGCATAGCCGTCGCGGTACTCTTTCGGCCACTCGACGACGCACCATTTGTCGATCTCGCGGATCAGCCCGTCCGATTCATAATCCCGCCGGTAGGCGTCCAATACCGCCGTCATGCGGGAATAATCTTCCGCCAGGGCCTTACGGTCCCCGGTCACGACGTAGGAAAACCACAGCAGCCGGAGGAATACGAGCGGGTACTCCGCCGTATTGTGAATGAGGCTGCAGCAGGTCCCTGCGCCCAGACTGTCAATGATCGGGATCTGCTGAAATGCGTCTTCAATGAGTCCGCGGAGCAGGCTCTCGTCTTTCGAAATGACCGCATGCGTCGCGGCCGCGAGTCCGACGTCGGCCAGATACGTGCCCCGCTCCCGTTCCAGACAGTCGTGGATCGTGTCCTGCGGTCCGAGACGAAGCGTATTCACGCAAAGATCCCAGATTTTCCGGAGATTCGTCCGCTCTTCTTTCGTCCTGCAGGCCCCGGCAAGCGACGGCCGGAGCGAAGTCCGCAGGCGGAACGGATAATGCCGCACCGTAAAACCGATCTTCGTCACTTCCGTGCCGGCCGGCAATTCCAGTTCGACGTACCGCATCGGCTTGTAATCATAGAGATCCAGAACGTTTTCCCCTTCGGCGATCGTCCAATGCTCGAGGTATTCCACGTTCGTCGTGCAGAGTTCATACCGGACGCGCCCGTCTTCCGAAAGGTCCTGTCCGCTCTTCATCGTGACGACGGCGCCTTCCGGACCGCGGACGATCAGAGAAAGATACCCCGCAAAGAGTTCGCCGAAATCGGCAAACACGAGCCGCTCTCCCGGCTTTCCTCCGGGAAGCGGGCCCGTCTTCAGAACGGCCGGCCGGATCTCACGAAGCGCCACGGGTTTCGTTTTCTGCGGGACCATACGGTACTCCGCGTATTTTTTGATCCGGGCATGCTCCCACGCGCTGTCGTCGTAGTCCGGGCGTTCGAATCCGGTCTCTTTCGCACGGGAATCGTAATCTTCCCGGTAGCAGGTGTTGTATCCGTACGTTCCGCTCACGGCATATCCGCTGTGCACGGCCGTGAGAAACGTCTCATCCGAGGAAAGCACCGTTTTCCCGTCCGCCTCCAGATCGAGGATCATGCCGTGATTTAAGTCCCCCGAGACCCAGTAGCGGTTGATGAGTCCTTGATAATACGTATGCACGGCAATGACGTTCTCTCCGGGTTTCAGATACTTCGTCACGTCGATCCGCTGATAGGCGTACGCCCATTTGTACGACGGCGACGGCCCCATTCCGGCGAGAACGCCGTTAACATAAACCTTGAAATAATCGTCTGCGGAAATGAAAAGAACGGCACGGCGGAACGGTTCGAGCACCGCCGTTTTCCGGAAAAGGACGTGGACGTTGTGCTGTTTGTCCCTCGCAGCCATCAGGGCAAGCATTTTTCGGGAATGCTGATAAAAGCGATCCCGCGGAAGCACTTCCGCGAAATCGCCGTTCGTGATCCAATGACCCTGAAAATGATGCATCGTGTCCTCCCTGATCTTCAGGTCTTCCGTAAATATGCGGAGGATACGGGGAATTCAAAATACGTATCGGGATAGGGCTCGTCTTTCAGAACGAAATGCCACCACTCGCAATCTAACGGCAGGAAGCCGTTCCGCACCATGGTGTGCTGAAGCAGCATCCGGTTCCGGTACTGTTCTTCGGTGATGCCGCGATACCCGGGATGAGACACTTCGCTGAACAGATCGAAAGGACTGCCCATGTCGACTTCCTTTCCGGTCTTCATGTCGAACAGCGTCAAATCGACGGTACTGCCCCGGCTGTGCCC
>JAEEIV010000016.1 GCA_016281555.1 Lachnospiraceae bacterium
ACCTTCGTCTGCACCGCGAAGACCGGATTCTCGAATTCCTTGGACGTATAAGTCCGGAAGCCCTTGTTCTCGCAGGTCGCCGGCGTCGTGATCGCCCAGACCGTGTCCACCGTCTCGCTCTGAACGAAATTGTCGTTCGTCCGGGTACGGCTCGCCGTCACCTTGCTGAAGTCATCCGCCCACGTGTAGGTCGTCGAGGTCCAGCCTTCCGGCACTTTATCAATGTTGGCCACCGTCTTCTTCTGCGTCGTAAACGCCGAGTTCGTGAAGGTGGCAGTATAGGTCGTCTCGCCCATTTCTTCGAAGGTGGCCGGCTTCGTGATTTCGCTCGTAGTGACCACGGTTTGGTTGATCTTATGCGACGTATCGTTCGCGCAGATCACCTCCGCTGCCACGGTGCTGTAGTCATCCGCCCACGTATAGCTCGGCTCGCCGTAGGCATGACCCTTGGCCGCAAGCGTCACCGTTCTCGTCTGCGCCGTGAATCCGTCTTTGGTGAACACGGCATTGTACTGAAGCGATCCGGCCGTCTCGCAGGTGGGCTCGACGCGGTTCGAAGTGGTCGTGACCACGGTCTCGCTGTCGGTATGGCTTCCGTCGACCGTGCAGATATGGCTCGCCGTCACGCTGCCGTTTCCGTCCGCCCAGTCATATGTCGGGGCACCCCAGACGTGGCCCTTGGCAGGAACGGTCTCTTCCTTGATCTGCGTCCTGAATGCGGAGTTTCCGAAGATGGCCGTATAGGTCCTGACGCCGGTCGTCTCACAGGTAGGCTCCTGCGTGATAGAGGACTGCACGTTCGAGACCTCGGTCTCCGTATGGCTCTCGTTCGTATCGTACTGGCAGACTCGCTTCGCCGTCACCGTCTTCAGATCGTCTGACCAGGTATACGTGGGTTCGCCCCAGATGTGCGGGATCATCTCGACATCTTCTGCTCTCGACAGCTGCTCAAACGCCGGATTCGTGAACACCGCATAATAGTTCATTTGTCCGACTGAAGTGCAGGTCGCCGGCGTAATGAGTTCCGTGGTGGTCGTAACGGTCTCCTCTTCCTTGTGAGTGCCGTCGTGCTTGCAGATCCGCGTCGCCGTTACGGTCTTCAGATCATCCGACCAGCTATAGGAAGGCGCATACCAGTCATGCCCGGTCGCAGGCGCCACTTCCTGTTTGGTCGCACCGCAGACGGAGCAGAGATAATCCAAATTGCCGTCCGTCGTGCAGGTCGCTGCCGGATTCGGAGTGACGGTCCACTGGTGATTGCCCGTCGCCGGGATCACGCCGCCGCCGGAGATCACTTGGCCGCAATCATTGCAGTACACCGCAGCATACCGCCCGTCCTGGCCGCAGGTCGCGGCCACGCCGGTCACGGTCGTCGAGCCGCCGATGTGTCTGCCCGGGTCTTTCTCGCCGACCTCAACGTCCTTCGTCGCATTGCAGTTGAGGCAGGTGTAATGATCGATCTGAGGCGACTTGCAGTTCGCAATGCTGTACCCTCTTCTGTACCAGTTGTGAGCATCCGGTATGATCGGGATCGGCTCCGTCTTCGTCACGCCGCAGATCGTACACTTGTACTGCTGCTGGCCTTCGGTGTTGCAGTTCGCCGCTTTGATCAGGCGGTCCTCCGCCCAATCGTGCGTATGACGGGCCGCAAGGATCGTAATGTCGCGGCCGGGCATCGTCGCATTCGCTGCGAGGTCCTTGCCGTCCAGCTGCCAGACCGCGGCGGCTCCTGCCGGCACGTCCAGCGCCGGCGCATTGAGCGGCGTGCCGAATTCCAGCGTCTCTTCCTTCACGACGGTGTCACCGTCCTTCCAGACGACGTTGTAGGAATTGACCGTATAAACCGCCGTTACCGTGGCGCCGCCCGCCGGCGTCTTCATTGCCGGGTTGAATTCGCCTTCCTGATCTCCGATCTTGATCTTCCAGGTCAGCGTATATCCTTCTTTTTCCACCGACTGATCCCAGCGTCTCCAATCCTTGCCGCGATAGCCGATCGGCCATTTCTCCGTGATGAGTGCGTCGGTATTCCGGCTGGTCGTCCAGCTTTCGCCGTCCACCACCCATGTGATCGTCTGCGGCGCCGCATGCCACGTCAGGGTGTAGGTGACTTCCCGCGGATCCATTCTGGAGTTGATCATCAGGTTGTCACCGTTGTCCTTGGTCCAGGAATAGAAACTGTGAACATAGCCGGGATATTCCTCCGGTTCCGGCGGTGCCGGCAATGCCTCCCATTTCTTCAGCATATCCGTCCGGATGACCTTACCCCGGTCGACCCAGTTCAGCGGGAACAGCACGTTGTTGTTGTAATAGACGAAGATCGCGGCATTCGCGTCCTTCATGACGGTGTCCTTCGTCAGGACTTCCCACTTGTCTCTGTTCGCGTAAACCTCCTTATAGGAGTGGATCCAACTGTCGGAGAATAGCACGTAGTAATCGCCCACGATCTGCCGTGACGGATCCTCCTGCAGGAGATAGTTGATGCCCGGCATCAGCTTCTCGTACATGTTGTCGCCCATCGTCATGTAGGCACCGGTGCAGTTTCCGTAGCTGTCTTCGGAATCTCTGCCCTCTATCTGCAAGTAAACAGGCACGTATCTTCTGGTGCTGTCGAAGTACAGCCGGACGGTCGTCTCATTCTTGACCATCAGGAAGTAAAGCGTGCCCTTCTTATTGTAGATGGTCTGCTGGATGTTCCAGTCATAGAGGTTCGCCTTGTTCCACAAGGTGTTCCAGTAATCGTGCGCTTTCTTCGCGGCTTTGTAATTCTTGTTGCTGTCATTCTTCTGGTAGATGTCGTACAGGCGGTGCATCTCCGTGTATGCCTCCCGAACGACGTCCCACTGTTTCTCGGAATCCGGGAACTCGACCTTGCTCAGCCGGTAGCCAGGGAACTGATAGACGAAATCCTCATCCACCAGGATGTCATATTCAATGCCGTCAAATCCGTCGAACGTGCCTTCCTTGACGAGTTCATAGCCGTTCTCGCCCGGGAGGTAATACTCGACGACGGCGGAGCAGGGATCGCCCTTCCAGTGGACCTTCAGCGTCCGCTTGATCTCCATCGTGCTGAAGCCGAAGGACTCGTTCCGGTAGGTGAACGTCACGATGCCCCAGAGCTCATCCTTGGAGGAATCCACCGGTTTGACATAGATCTCATTGGTCGCCGGCAGGTACTGGAACGAATGGTTCTTCGTCACCTTTCCGTCCTTGCCGTCCAGATCGTAGCAGGTCACGTCAAAGTGCTTTTCGTTGTACTGCGTGAACGTTCTGCCGTTGATGGTGAATTCGTAGTTCTTCTCTCCGACCTTGTTGGAATCCTGGCTCTGCCGTTCCACTTCGCCGGAATCGAGCGCCATCATGTCAATGCCGAAGACTGCGTCGGGCACCTTCACCGTGCTCTTCCCCTTCGGGATCTCCAGCATCGCGGACAATGCCTCTTCGTCTTCGTCACTGTCCTCCTGATACGGCACCGGCACTTCGGTGGCACCGAGCTGCAGGAGCGGCCATTTGTTGGAGTAGAGTTCGACTTCCTTCTCATACTTTCCGTCGCCGACCTGCGCCTTGAAGTTGATTTCCAGGTAAATGCCGATCTCAAAGAGGAGCGAACCCATGATGCCCTTGTCCGATCCCTCTCCGGATTTCCAGGTGTAATACATGTACAGGAAGCCATACAGTTCTGCGTAGAGACCGACTTCGGCGGTAATGCCGATGGAGTCGAACTTCGTGCTGATGAGACCCACGCGCGCGTCGAGTTCAATGCCGGCCCGGATGCCGAGCATGCCGAACACGAAGAAGTCGATGCGGAAGTTGGGCTTCTCATAATAATCATTGCTCTGTTTCGTTTCACCGGCCAGACACTTGATGTGATAACCGAATTCCCGGCCGTTGCCGTAAGAAAGGCTGAAGCCGATCATGGCATTGACCTTGAAGGAGATCTTCACGCTCGCGCCGATGCTGAACTCAATGAGGTGGAACGGATCCGGAGATGCCGCCAGGTGGAACAGTTCGAATTCCACCAGATTGACGTACTCGGCGTCGTTGTCCAGCATTTCCGAATACTTGGCCGGCAGATCGCCGCCTGCGCTCGCCCCCTGCGGTCCCTCGTAGTCGTCGGTCTTTTCCTGCTTTGCGGGATCCTTTCCGCTCTTGGAAACGGTGCCGCCTTCCTGGATCGAGGAAACGGCGTCAGCCATCTTGCCGATCGTCTGGCCCATGTTCAGCAGGGAATCCGTGTCGCTCTTATTCAGACTTCTTCCCGTTTCGCCGACGAGGTCGTTCCACTCCTTGTCTTCGCTCGGGTTGTCTTCCTTCGTCATGACGGTCGCCTGGCCGCCGAATCCGGTAAAGGTGCCGGCCTTCAGCGCGACGTCCACGTAAATCTCTTCCAGCGTCAGGAAATCCCACTCGGTATCCACGTCGATGTCAAGGCCGAGCTGGATCTCCTGCTCGAGCGCCACCAGGACCTGGATCTCCAGTTTGTTGTTTCCGTTCATGGCGATGGAAATCGTAAAACCGGCCGTGACCACCGCACGTGCGCCCTTGCCGTGGAAATGCTTCAGGGAAAGCGAAATGGTGAACGCCACGGTAGGCTTCGACACTTCGACTCTCGAAGCGCCGCCCGCCAGAAGCCGCAGGTCTTCCAACGCGATGTCCTCGCCCGTATCCGTCGCGAACTTCAGATTCTTCAACGCATCCGCCATGTCGGGATCGTCGGGAAGTTCCGCCTCGTCCGCCAGGATCAGGTTCGTGATGTAATCGCTCGTCGCGCTGATGAAGTTGCTTTCTTCGACCTTCTGCATCAACTCCGCTTCGATCTGCTCTTCATCGATCGCATCTTCCGGAATGTCGATCTGTTCGACTTTCATGTACATGTCGGCCGAAGCATGAAGTTCGTCAAGCGTGGCCGGCGTATAGGCGATCTCCAGACCGTCGCCCTTCGTATTGACCGAAGTGATCTTCGCGATCTCGCCGTTCTTCAGATCCGCCGTCTTCGCCGCTTTCCCCGTGATGAAGATCACGAAGTCGCCGACGTCGACCGTGGAGGTTTCCGTCAGCTTCAGTTCCTTGTGAAGCGGTGTGTTGAACCTAAGATCCGCCGCGGCAATGACGTACTTCCCGTCGTCAAAGCTGCCGTCGTCCGGAAGCGGGATCACGTCCGGAAGGAAGATGACGTCCGTCATGTCGGCACCGGCGTAGGCGTACTTTCCGCCGCCCTGCGCTTCCGTGACTTTGAAGTATCCGACGTCGCCTGTGACCGAACGGTCCGCATTGAGTTCTCCGGTATAAATGGCCACGGTCGTGCCGGGCGTGAGATCTCCCGCATAGGTGAATACGCCGCGTTTGCTCGTTTCCGTGGTGTTTCCTTCATTGTCCATGACGAGCCCGTACAGTCCGCCGAGAGCATCGACGCCCTGTACTTCGCTTAACGGGATGAACACCATTTCATTGCTCATCGCAATGTTATTGAATTCCTGTTTTGCAACGCTGAATTTGTGGTAAACGATCTTCGCGATCTGCTCTTCGCTGTTGTAGAAGAAGCGGGTGCTTTCGGCATCCGTGATCTCCACTTCATAGGAATGGCCTTCCGTCCACGCGCCGGATTCCGGCTTCACGACGTAAACGGCGGCATTGTTCCACGCCTCCTCGGCGAGTCTCTCGGTGATCTCCAGCATCCGTAAGACTTCTTCGGGTTCGAAATCGAGTTCTTCTCTCCAGTACCGGGCAGGGCTGTCACCCTCTTCCAGTCCGTAGAGCTTTTCAAGGTTCAATGCACCCGAGAATCCTTCCTTGATGCCGGCGGTCTCCATGAGTTCGCGCGCCTCATTGTCGATCCACGAGTGGACCTGCGCGTTCCATTCATCCTCCGCATAATGCTTCAGGATCTCTTCGATGGCTTCCTCCGGGATCTCGGCGTCGCTTAACGCTTCCTGAAGAACGTACTCCTCATCGTTTTCCTTGAACTGAACGTATTCCCGGACGAGTTCGAGCTGCTCTTCCGAAAGGCCGAGGTCTTCCAGTTTGAACTCCTCCGGCTCACCGTAGGCTTCGACCGTGAACGGGATCTCCTCGTCGCGGTCTTTGTCTCGGACCTTCAAGAGTCCGGCAACCTCTTCCGGCGTCAGATTGTGCGCCTGAACGAGGACCGGATAATTCTTGCTGACGTCCTGCTCGGCCACGAAATCATACGAGTACTCGCCCTCGTAATCTTCCCTGAGGCCGAACTTCGGATACAGCGTCATGTTATGGTCAATGACGTCCTCCGGACCGGCCATTAACGAAAGATCCGCGTCATAGTACCATCCGAGGAATACGGACTCGTCCTGACGCGGCGCTTTCATGGAATAGATTAATGATCCGTCCTTCATCAAGGTCGTGACGGGAAGCGTGGTCTTTTCTTTCGCTTTCTCGTCCATGCCGGCCGGATAGTCAAACTTGACCTCATGGTAGCCTTCCGTGTCCGTACCCGGTTCCGCAGACGGTTCCGTCACTTCCGCGGATTGCTTCGTGGGCGATTCAGTCTGGCTGTTGTCTGTCGGGACGTTTTGTCCGCAGCCTTCTGCAAACAGAAGCAGGCACAACAGCAGTGCAATGATCCTCTTGCCTATTGTGAATCGTTTCATGAAATTTCCTCCCCGGTCCCTTTCGGACCGATGCAGTGTCTTCTCGCCGAGGGCTCAAAAAACAACAAAACCGCTGCCGGTACTGATTTCGTATACCGGCAACATTCATCGACGCAACGCTTCAACCGTGTTTTTCCATCATGTCAGCGTTTTTACCAGTTGTATGCCTATCGTATCAGTAACTCGGCAACGGTCACGTTTCAAAAACAAAACAACGCACCCGGCCTGATTGTGATATGGTCCCTATCACGAGGCGGCACAAAAACCCCTTTCAAGAAACCGTATATTATATTTATAATGCTTCCGCGGTATCTTTGTCAAGCAAAAATATGCCTAAACTTCACCGTGATTATCGCTCAAACTCCGTCATCATGACGTTTTTCCAGCGCTTCGAGCCGTCCTTCAGGTAGTACGTTTCACAGGACCACGGAGTGAACGTCGCCTTCAACGGTACCGGCAGGACCGGTCCCGAAATCACGGTGTCCTTCGCTCCTTTTCCTGCGGTCTCGTACGCCCGGACGACGATGCCCGTCCCGTCCTCGCTCCGCTTGATCGCCGACAGAACGACGTGATCCGAAGAGACCGACAGTCCGGAATATGACGTCGGAAGATCGCCTTTGTGGCGGCTTTCCTCAATGACGACCGGCTTCAAGTTCATAATCTTCGCTTCCTTCGTCAAAGCCGAGAAGTCTTCGTCCTTCGTCATCGCACGAACGGCGAATTCGAAATCCATCCGTCCCTGATCGGTGACTTCGCACTCTTCTCCCTTTACGCCGCGCCCGTGATCCTGATAATACGGCGAACGGACGGCCGTTATGGACAAGGCGCTCCCCTTCGCGGAAAAGCTGTACTTGGAGTCGTTGATCATTGCAAAGCCGCGCTCCTTATTGCGCAGCGCGACCCACATCTGTCCGGGATCCTCCTCGCCGATCGTCTTCCGCTTGATGGCGCCGAACGGCACCTCGTACCAGGCGTCCGGTTTCTTCAAGGAAGTCTCAAAGCGGAGTTTCAGCATCTTCTGCGTCTCATGCCACCAGAGTTTCACCTTCATCGCAAGATACGGCGATCCCTCCGTCAACATATAGTAAATCTGCAGGATCGAATCATTGTAACGGCTCGTGACCTTGAACACGGCACGGACCGGGCCGGTCTCGAGCACTTCCGCCTTTTCGAACGTGAACCGCCCGATCTCCCGGTCAAAGAAGTTTTTCGCGTGCGACCAGGTGTCGTGATCGGATTCGTCAATGACCACCGGTACCGCACCGGCGCCTTTCAGCAGCTGCTTCCGCGCTTTCCGGTCGAAGATCGATTTGATGTCGCCGGTCCTGTGGTCGAAATTCACGGTCAGGAACTCGTTCTGAAGGAAGAATTTCCGGGCGATGAGGTTCGGATTCTCCGCCGGCGGTACGTTCTCCGGTCCGTTCCCCTGCGAGGCGTCCATATAAACGTCCATCAATGTCGGCGTCGGGCGGTCCGGTTCATTGTCGATCCAATAGATCCGGTACCCGAGCGGCGGCAACGTCACGTTCAGGATCGTGTCGTAAGAGTACTTGTTCAGCCGGCAAAGCGCCGCGGGCGTATGCACGTGCTGGATCGGTACCTCCCGGCCCCGGTCGTCGAAGATCCGTTCCATCGGACGGTTCGAATTCACGTACAGCGTGTCCGTGACCTCAAAGGAATGCGGGTTGAACGCAACGATCGGATAGCCGTGCGTGCCGGTTTCGGTGTCGATCCGCCACGATAACGTCTGGAGGGCATTGTTCTGCTCCCGCTCCGCTGCCGAGATCGTTTCGGACAGGGACCGGACCGTATCGTCGTGGACCGGCTTCATTGAGCAGCCGCCCATCGAATCGTGGAACTCCGCAAACAGCACGTTCTTCCACATTTCGGCAACTTTTTTCTCATCCGGCGCGTGTCGACCGGTCAGTTTGTCGGCCAGCATTCCGTAATTTTCCCATGCGAACAATGCGTTCTCCGCCCGGCGGACGTACGTCCTCACTGCCGACACCGCCGCATAGCAGCCCGGCGCATGGTGCTGGAGATCGTCGTCCCGGACAATGAGGTCCTTGTCATATTCCTTCACGCGCTCGAAATAATCGTGGAGATCCGAGAACACGACCTTCATTTCCGGGTGTGCCTTTCGGAACGCGAGAATGCCTTCGATGTTTTCTTTCGTCGGACCGCCGCCGTGATTGCCGACGCCGTAAAACAGAAGCATCGGCGGCAGGTCGCGGTCCGCGCGGTTTTCCGTAAACGTCACGCGGTCTTCCAACATGTTCGGTTTGTTCAGGTTCCACCACCACTTGCTGGAATAGGCGCTCGGAAGCCGGCTCGCCACCACGGTCGAACCGTCCGGAGACCGCCACTTGAAGAGATTCCGCTTAATGTCCGGCTGCTCCTCTTTGCTCGGGCGCATAAAGATATAGGAATCCATGCCCTGCTTTTTCAATATCTGCGGGATGCCGATCGTATGACCGAAGGAATCTACGTTGTAGCCGATTTTCGCGGTCACGCCGAAGTTCTCCATGAAGAACCGCTGCGCATAGAGTCCCTGACGCGCGAAGCTCTCGCCGGAGGGCTGATTGCAATCCGGCTGCACGTACCAGCCGCCGACAATGACGAACCGTCCCTCCTTCACTCTCTCCTTCACTTCCTCAAACATTTCCGGGGCGAATTCCTTCACCCACTCAAACACCACGGAGGCCCCGCACACGAACTTGAACTCCGGATACTCCTTCATGCGGTCCAGCACCGACCGGAAGGTCGCCTTTGCCTCCATGCTGCCTTCCTGCCACTGCCACTGCCACACCGGGTCGATGTGCGCATTGCCCACCATATACAACTCTCTGCTCTTGTCCATGTTTTCTCCTTCCGGACAGTGCCTGGGTATCTCGAACGGACGGTGCCCTTTATCCCCGGTTAGTTTCTTCGTACAATTCGTTTAGTGACGTGAGCGTCGCTTCGACGAGCTGCTGTCCGCCTTCGGGCGAGACCTGGTTGTCGAAGAGTGAGGCGCTGTAGCCGCGGTTCTTGACGCCGCGCTCGGTCGCAAGGTAGTGGCCGTAGTCGTCGCCGGAGAGCTGCACGACGAAGGTCTGCAGGAACGGGCTTCGCGCCTGGATCCGGTGCATGTAGTCCATGTAAAGCTCGTAGCGGTTCGTCGCAAACGCGATCTCGCCGAGCGCCACGGTAAAGACCTTGCTCGGGCGCGTGTCGCCTTCGTGCTGCGCCTTGTACTTTTCCGGGATCCACTTGTTGCGGTTGTAGATCGAATCGTACTGCGTCTTGATCTTCATGTATTCTTCCGGCGTCACGTTCTCGGGCGACGGCAGGTCGTTCTTCATTTTCTCCAGGTTTTTCTCGCACCAGCGGCATTCTTCCTCGGTGACGAGTCTGGCGGAGAGTTCGAGATCGAGTTTCCGGACGCGGACCGGCGCACTGTATCGGAGGTCTTTCTTCGCCCAGCCGTAGATCTCCTTCAGTCCGGCAATGATCCGCTCCGCGATGTCGTACCGTTCGCCGATCGCCTTGTTGTGGTCTCTCGCGCCGACCGTGATCTCGACGTCCAGATCGTATTTCAATTTGAACCGGCGCTTCTGGGCGTCGCAGTAATGCAGGATCCGCGGCGACAAGTCGCCGGCGGCGGCGCATTGCGGCAGGATATAGACGTCGGGGCCGAACGCTTCGGCAGCCTGTTTCCGGACGTCTCCCCAGTAATCCGCGGAGAGCACCGAAAACGTTTCGGACGTCTGGCTCGGGCAGGGCACGTTTACGACGATGCCGGTGAGTTTTCCGGTTTCGTCTACCGTATAAAGCGCATTGAGGAAATGATCCGCACCGGCTTCGTATCCGATGAATTCCGGACGGTTCGTCCTTCCGTACATGATCGCGTGTCCGTTCGGCGACACCGGATTCTTGTCGTAGACCGACATGTCTTCGGAGTAGGTCGAACGGCGGGACTGCGCGACGACGGCGTACCCGTACCCGAACGCATATCCGCCGGGCTTCCGGTTCTCATAAGCTTCCCGGATGGCTTCGGCGATTTTCTGAACAGTGAATTTCCGGGATTCGGTCCCGGGATAGAGTTTCCGTCCGTCTTCAGAGTATTCCGGCGTCGCATAGATCGCCGGCACCGTATGCGTATGCGTGCAGTTTAAGATGATGCGGTCCCGCGGGATCTCCGGCTTCAGTTCTGCCACCTTGTCAAGCACTTCCTCAACGATGTGCGACGGGAAATTGCCGAGGTCGCAGGAGCAGAATATGAAAAGATCCTCTCCCGCGCCGCCGTCGATACAAAGCGCCGTCGCGTAGAGCGGATCCATGATGCCTTCCGATACCCGCATGTACATCTGTCCCGGGATCACGACCTGCTCGGTCGTGGAATAATCAGTCCGGCCCCAGCCGATCAATAAGTTTCCGTTCATGTGTTTCCCTCCCGCACTTCTCCTATCATAACAATTCCGGGAAACGATTTCAACCGCTTCCCGGAATGGATTTCTTTTATTTGGTTTCGGCTTCTTCCGTCACGACCTCCAGGAAACACGCCCTTGGCTCAAGCATGTCGTGCGTCCGGATGAACTCCGCCACGGCCGTGCCCATCTCGTATTGCTCCTGCGCGTTCGGGTGTCCCGCCTTCGCCGTGGCAGGCGAGCCGGCACCGGAAGTGCCGTAGGAGTATTGCATGGCATACATGTCGAGCACGTTGTTCTCTTCAATGTACTTCTGCACTTCCTCGTACCACCGGGTGGACTTGCCGACCCAGAGGATCGGAATCACGCCGTTCCTGGAGCGGATCATTTTCACCATCTCGTCGAGCGCGGGCACCCACTCTTCTGCGGTGAACTCGCCGTCGTTCGCACCGAGTTCCAGAATGACCATGTTCGGGAACCGCGCGGAAAAGTCATATGGATTTTCGCGGTCGTTATAAGGGCTCGCGTAATCGTAGATGTCGATCATCCGGCGCTGCAGTTCGTCGCGCGCCTTCAGAAGTCCGATGCCGCCCCGCGTTACCATGGAATAATCCGCATTGAGAAGCGAGCAGGCCACGTACCCGAAGGACGCTTTTGCCGAATGCTCGTTCAGAGCATAATTCACGCCGGGGGTAAACACGCCGAGCGCTCCGTCTCCCGAGGCAATGGAGTCTCCGATGATCTCAATGTAGTAAGGTTTTTCCGGCGGCGCCTTCAAAAACTCTCCGCTGAACCTCAGATAGTTCAGATAACTGTACGACTTGTCCTGGATCGAGATCTCCGTGTCTTTGATGACGGAAACGGAGTGTTCTCCGGCCTTCAACGGGATCCTGAGAAAGCCCTTGCCTTCGACGCGCTCCCGGTTCGTTTCCACGCCGTCCACTTCGATCGAAAAAAACATGGCATAACTGTTCTCATATTCGATCGTCAGCGTCTCTCCTTCGGTCCTCAGGTTCATGAGAATGCCGGAGCCGCCCCAGTCCAGTGTCATCTTTTCATTCAGGAACTCCGTACGGCCGACGATGCGTACCGCACCCGCGTCTTTCAGCGCCTCGAATCGGTATTTGTCCTGTTCAAACGCTTCCGGCTGCATGGCTTCCTCCGTTGGTTTCTCTTCCGTAGATTCCTCGGTCGTGATCACGCTTTCCGTTTCGGAACTGTCCGGGGATGCTTCTCCGGGCGTACGCGAATCTGCCGTATTCCCGGCACATCCCATAGGAACGGTCATGCAAAACGTAAGCAAGAGTGCTGCCATTCTTCGAATCGGTTTCATAACTACCTCAATTCAATGCATCCAGCGCGTCCAGCAGAGTCGCGAGTTCCGGCCGCTCCACGGTCTCGATCTCGCCGAGATCCGCGGCTTTCGCCACGTTTGCATCGATCGGAAGGCGCGCCACTTCCCTGATCCCGAACGTTTCCGCCAGGGCTTCGACGTGGCTTTCTCCGAAGATCGCATGCTTTTCCCCGCAATTCGGACAGATGAAATAGGAGAGATTCTCGACGATGCCGAGTACCGGAATGTTCATGAGTGCCGCCATTCTTGCCGCCTTCTCGACGACGAGCGACACCAGATCCTGCGGGCTCGTCACGATCACGATCCCGTCGACCGGCAATGACTGGAATACCGTGAGCGGCACGTCTCCCGTTCCGGGCGGCATGTCCACGAACATGAAATCCACGTCATCCCAGAGCACGTCGGTCCAGAACTGTTTTACGGCGCCGGCAATGACCGGGCCTCTCCAGACCACCGGATCCGTCTCATTCGGCAGCAGCAGGTTCATGGACATGACCTTGATGCCGGTCTTCGTGAATGCCGGATGGATGTAGGTTCCGTCGCTCTCCGCATTGCCCTTTAACCCGAATGCCTTCGGGATCGAAGGTCCCGTGATGTCGGCGTCCAGGATCGCGACGTTCCGGCCGCGCTTTCTCATCAGTGATGCCAGAAGCGAAGTGACCATCGATTTCCCGACGCCGCCTTTGCCGCTCACGATCCCGATGACCTTCTTTACGTTGGACGCTTCGTTCTGCTTTTCCAGAAAACTCTGCGGCGTCGTTCTTTCAGAACAGGACGCGCTGCAGGTGGAACAGTCGTGTGTGCAGTTTTCCGCCATGATTTCCTCTTTCCGTCCCGCCGGGGACTGGCGTATCATTGAGCCGTCAGATCCGGATGTCGTCCTCTTCCGTAGGCGCCGGTGTGGCTTCTTCATCCGGGATCCCGGTATACTCTTCCTCTCCGCCGAACTCATCATCGTCCGGAACGCCCGTTTCCGGGATCGTCTCGCCGAGGTCGGCGGGTTCGCTCTCTACCACGGTTTCCGCAGGCGCTGCGCTCTTGGATTCTTCCGTCTCCGGAGGAAGGGTGGTTTCCTCTTCGGTCTCTTCCGTCGATTCCTCGATCTCGACCTTCGTAAGCGACGTGTCGATCGGTTCCTCTTCTCCCGTCAGGGACAGGATGCTCTTGTCGAAAACGGTCTTCTCATAAGAGCGGACGACCGCGACTTTTCCGTCGTATTCCATGTAATAGAAGCTGCCGGTCGGCGTCTCGCTGCCGAACCGGAACACGTATTCCTTTCCGTCCGCGCGAAGTTTCACGACCGTCGACGGGGCATTGAATCCCATGGCCTCCATGTCGTCCGATTCGACGAATTTCTCCGCGTTGATGACTTCCAGGCTGTTCGCCACTGCCTTGCAGGCCGACTGATAAAGTTCCAGCGCAGGATCCGAAGACAGTTTCCAGACGTCGCCTTCCTTGTAGATGGCGTACTCCTCGCCTTTGTACTGCCATTCGATCCGTTCCATCTGATCGACGGACATGCGGAACACTTCGATCGAATCGTCCGTCACTACCGTACCGCCCTGGTTCTTTGACAGATTCGTGATCAGAAGCACGAGTCCGACGGCAAGAGCGATCACCGCCACGAGCACCGCAAGAATGATGATGCGCTTTGAATTCTTCTTTTTTTTCTCTTTCATCGCCTAGTCCTCCGAATGAAGATGAAAATTCCGAGACCCAAAATCAGGATCGGCAGCACGACCGCCAGAACGACGGTCCAGAAGGACCCCTGTCCGGTCGTCATCAGGACTCTCGGCGAGGTCAGGTTCTTATAAGCAAGGGATATGCTGTTCGTATCGCCCACGAGATAATTCAGGGAGTTCGACAGCAAATCGTAGTTTGCGCCGTTGACCTGATCGTTCGCGTAGGAATTGGTCATATAGCCGGACGTCATCCAGAGAAGCGCACCGCCGGAATCGAGTTCCGCGAGCACGGCCGTATAGAACGGTCCGTTTTCATCATTGGACGTCCTTTCGATGCTTTCCTCTTCATCCTTCTTCGCATATGCGCGCGAAGAAGTTTCAAGAAGCGGCGTCACCTTTACGTCTTCCGGCAATGACGAAGCATCGAACAGGATGCCGCTTCCGCCCGCCATGAGCACTTTCAGGCTCTGCCGGATCAGCGGCTCCGTGATCTCGTGTTCCAGGACCGTCGGAAGCAGGTAGAGCGGATTGTCGTTTAAGTATTGAGAGGGATCGTCTTCCACGATGATGCCCGGCACTTCGGAGAGACCGAAGTATTCCGCAAACTTCAGCGTATTCGGCCGGTTGCCCTCGTAGGCCAGCTGACCGTACGTCATGAGAACGGCTTTCCCGCCTTTCTTTACGTACTCGATCAGCTTTTCCGCATCCTCTTCGCTCAGATCCTTCACCGGCGCATGGATGAGGACCAGGTCCGCATCTTCGGGCACCGCGCTCTGACTGACGAGCGACAGGCTCTCCACCTCGAAATTCTCACGGGTGAGCAACTTCGAAAACTCATCCGGGAACGTATCCTCGGCATGACCTTCCATGACGTACATCTTCGGGATGTCGGCGGTCGTTACGTAATTCAATGCGCTCGTGATGGCCCGCTCCCCGTCGAAATAGGTCACGGTCTCGTAGTCATTGATCGATGCGTCGTAGCTCGAATAATCCGTTTCGGTCACGTAAATGTCATTGTACGGCACGTACCGGTAGCGGAGATCCGATTCCACGATGACGGAATTGTTATACAGCATCGAAATGTTGTATTTCGACTTCAGTGCGGGATAATCGTCCGGGTCGAGCACCACCAGGCGGACCTTGGAGTTTTCCGATGTGTACCGCTCCAGGAACGGTCCGATGGAATTGCTGTCGTAGGTATTGTTCTCCGTCCCTTTCCGGACGACCCAGTACATCGTCACTTCGCGGTCGATCCCGCGCGTGATCTTCAGCGACTGCTCGGACAGGGAAAGCATGCTGTGTCCGGAGGTATCAAACACCGTATACTTGGACGGAAGCCGGCTGACGCCGATGACGGCGAGCGCGAACAGAACGATCGCTCCGAGAACAATCAGGATCGTATAACTCCCCATTTTCAGGTTCTTGCGGTTCTTCATGCGCTCCACCTCCTCTTCTCCAGAGACTGTACCGTCATCACCGTAAAGACGACGGCCACGCCGAGAAAGATCACCGCGTCGATGAGCCGGAACGTTTCGTACATAAAGTTGAACATCCGGCCGAACAGGGAGCTTTCATCCATGGCCAGCATGAGCAGATTCGCATAGGAGTTCCGGTTCACGAAATAGGTCACGAGAACGGCAATGACCGCTGCAAGCGAGGAAATGCCCGCGGCGATCCAGTTTTTCGTCAGCAGGAACACGACGAGTCCGAACAGGACGGCAAGCACGAGAAATCCGATGAGCGACACCTCCGCGGAGGCGCTGACCAGGATCCTCGACAGACTGGACAGGAAATAATTGAGTAACAGCAGCCCGAGCGTAATGACGGCGGCCACGATCTGATTGTCCGTCACGCTGGAAATGAACATTCCGACGGCAATGAGTGCCATGCCGAGCAGGTAGAACGCGCCGAGCGCCGCATACGCCGAAACGATATTCACGGTCCCGTAGGCCATGAGAATGAGCGGGAAAAGTCCGACGATGACGATCGGAATGAGCAGCACGGTCAGCATGGCAAGGTACTTCGCCAGCACGACTTCCACCGAACTTAACGGCAGGGAATACAATAACTGATCCGTCTTCTGCCGCCGCTCCTCCGCAAAGGAACGCATCGTCAGGACCGGAATGATGATGATATAGACGAAACTCATGTTTCCGAGCACGTATTCAAACCGTCCGCTTCCGCCTTTTAAGGAAATGTACGAAGTGAAGATGCCGCCGAACATAACGAGCAAGGCGATGACGATATAGCCGATCGGAGACGTCAGATACGATGACATTTCATGTTTGTACAAAGCTTTCATCGTGCTTCACCTCCGTTCTCCGGAATCTCGGGTTCTTCAGGAATGAACTCCTTTTCCTGCTGCATTTCGGCCGGCGCAGTTTTCTCACCGGTCAGCTTCAGGAAGACTTCCTCCAGCGAAAGCCGCTTCGTCTCCATGCTGAGGATCGCGATCCGCTCGTCCGCGGCCGCAAAGAACAGGCTCCTCGCGAGCTCCTTCTCATCGACGTCGCCGAGCGTGAATTTAAGAAGCGATCCGCTTTCCGACGTCCCGACGTCGATGCCTTTTAACGGAAGGCCGGAAAAATGAGCTTCGACGAATTCCCGGGCCCGTTCCGGCTCGCATTCCAGCACCGCATGGATCGACGTCGACTGGCGGAAAGTCTTTTCCAGATTCTCCGGCGTGTCGAGCGCCACGATCCGGCCGTGGTCGATGATGATGACTTTTTCGCAGACGGACTGGACTTCGGAAAGGATGTGACTGGAAAGAATGACCGTATGCCCGCCCTTAAGCGAGGCAATGAGTTCGCGGATCTCCACGATCTGCTGCGGATCGAGACCGACCGTCGGCTCATCGAGAATGATGACTTTCGGGTCACCGATCAGCGCCTCCGCGATCCCGACTCTCTGCCGGTATCCTTTCGAGAGATGCCGGATCAGACGGTTTTCGTACTCCTTCGTGCCGGTCAGTCCCATCGTCCGCTGGATCTCCGATTCGATATTCTCGGCCGGGACCTTCTTCGCCTCCGCGACGAACTGCAGGTATTCCCGGACGGTCCGGCTTCCGTATACAGGCGGGATCTCCGGAAGATAGCCGATGCACTTCTTGGCTTCCTTCGGTTCCTCGAAAATGTCGAATCCGTTAATGGTCGCTTCTCCGGAAGTCGCGGCGAGACAGCCCGTCAGGATGTTCATGGTCGTCGACTTTCCGGCGCCGTTCGGACCGAGAAAGCCGTAGATCTCTCCCTCTTCGACCGAGAAGGAAAGATCGTCCACCGCGAGATGCTTGCCGTAGCGTTTCGTTAGATGTTTTACCTCAATTACACTCATAAGCAGTACCTCTTTTCCAAGACACTTTACCAGCAATCTGTGTTATCTTTGTGAAATATAAAGAAAAGGTCGCCCGATTTTTGATTAGCACGCGCTTACTATAACACCAAAAGCCGCGGAATTCAATAGAATCCGCGACTTTTTGGGGCGAAACGCCTGTGTTTTCCGGTGACGAATTACGGAAGATCCCGGACGGCTACCATTGCCGCGACTGACTCCCTCGCTTCCGCGATCAGATTCGTCACTTCGTTCTCCACGGTCGGCCGCGACAATGAGTTCGCGATCGCCGCGATCCCGAATGCCACCATGATGAGGATGATCTCCAATGCCTTAGGCTTTCTCGTTTTTCTCATTTCTTCTCCTCACTTTCTCTCCTACCGCTTCCCTGCCTGGTTCCTTTTCCCTGCCGTTTCGATGTGATCCATGGCGTATTCGAGGCAGATGGCGATGATCTCATTCCGGTTGTGCCCGGTCTTCTTCGCCACCGTGTCAATGGCCCGGATCATGTCGTCCGGCAGCCTGGCGGAAACCACTGCCGTGGTTCCCCGGTACCTCTTCTCCTCGATGACCAGTTTTTCCTGATTCACACTGCTCTCCTTCTCCGAAAAGCCTTGCGCTTTCTCTGTATACGAATATACTACAAAAGTTTACATTTGTCAACAATTTTCTGATGGGAGAGTGCGATTTTTCTGAATTTTTTGCAACAAAAAAACCGGCCGTTCTTTCGAACGACCGGCGATCATGGTGGATCACTTCGGTTTTTACATCTGTTTTCTCACGACCTTGTACTCATCCCCGTCCCGGTAGTACGGGCAGCCCTTGAACCCGGTCGCGGAGAGCCGGGCGAAGTCGTCTTCGTCGACGTCCATGGAGCAATAGTAAGCCTCGTCATCCTCGTCGTATTCGAGGAACTGGCAGGTATCGCAGGAGGAGTATTCCGTTTTCTTTTCCATGGTCATTGCCTTTCTGCTTCAGAGGACTTAGATCATCCGCCGAATAAGATCGAGAGTTCGAGTCCGATCATGAGATACGGAGTCAGCGGGATCGTGAGATGTTTCTTTCGCCGGATCCGGCCCATAAGGAGCGGAAGGAGTCCGGCCGCCAGTCCGATAAGGATCCCGGTCAGTGCCGTCCCAAAAGGGAAGGAAAAGAGCAGCAGGGCAATGAACCAGAGATCGCCCCCGCCGAGCGTTTTCCTGCCAAAAAGACGGTCAGAAAGAAGTACAAGGAAGATCCCGCCGATGAGTGCCGGCATGCCTTTCAGCACGGCCGCAAGAAACGCCGTCCATCCCGTTCCTTCCGTAAAGAAGAGAACGCTTCGCAATGCAAAGCCGATCCCGATGAAACGAAGCGGCACGCGCCTCGAATGAAGATCGGACAGCACGAGGAAGGTCAGGACGGAAAACATCGGGAACAGCATCCCCTTCGTCATTCGCCGGGCCCCTTTCCGAACTGTTTATTCGCCGGTTTGAATGAGATCCTTCTCTTTCAGAAACTCGTAAATCTTATCTGCAATCTCTTGCTGTTCTGCCGCGTTCGGATGTCCCTTGCTCTGGGTCGCGAGAGCCGCGGAACCGGAACCGCCGTACGCGAACATCATGGCATAAAGATTCGAGTCTTCGTTCTTGACCGTCATCATGTACCGTTTCATGGAGCCGTAGAACCGCTCGTTGCTCCCGAACCAGACGATCGGTACGCCCGGACCGTAGGAGGCACGGATCAGCTCAATGAACTCCTTCAGTTTGTTGTAAAACTCGATTTCTTCATAGCCGCCGTCATTGGCACCGAGTTCCAGAATGATGAGATCCGGCACGCGCTCGAAATCGTAGGCGACAATGTGATCGCGGTATCCGGTGACGTACGGATAAAGCTCGCCCATTGCATATTCTCCGGACGGGTTGAGGAGACCGATGCCGCCCTTCGCGACGATCGAATAATCCGCACCGATCATTTCGGACAGGAAGAACGGGAAGCCGTGCGTACCGCTGTGGTCTTCCGAACCCCAGACCACGCCTGACGTATAAACGCCGAGCGATCCGTCGCCGCAGGAGATCGAGTCGCCGATGTATTCCACGTAAAGCGGCGCATCTGCCGGTTTTTCAAGGATCTCGCCCTCGAACTTGACTCCGACGAGATTGAAGGCTTTTCCGCTCGGATTGATCTCGTTTTCCTTATAAACGGAGATCTCGTGGACTCCTTCGGAAACGGGAACGGTAATGATCCCTTCGCCCGATTCGAGCCTCGGGCGGTCCGCCTCGACCCCGTCCACCACGACGGAGACGTAGACCGTGTATTCGGACTTATAGAGAATGCCGAAAGATCCACCCGTTACGTTCGCGTTCATCGTGAACCCGGACGCGGACCAGTCCGCCGCCATGGCGCCGTTCTTCAGGAAGTAATGGCGGTTGTGGAATTTCGCCCATCCCTGAAGGGATTTCATCGTATAGATCCCGTCCGTCAGCTCCGGATACGGGGCCGCTTCCGTCGTCTCCGGCAAGGTTTCTTCCGTGGATTCTTCGATCGAATTCGTGTTTTCTGTTTCCGTCATGGTTGCCTCCGTTTCCTTTGATCCGCCGCTTTCGGCTTTCGATTCTTCAGGTTCCCCTTTGCAGCCGGCCAGCACGATCATGCAGCCAAGCAGCAAGCCGAGTATTCCCAGAACTTTTTTCATCGTCATCTCCTCCTGTTCCCTGCACGATTAACCGTGCCCCATTCTCTCACACTCCGCTTAAAATGTGCATGTTTCGAAGTTCATTGTCCGAAATGAGCCCGTTTACGACTTCCGCCAGGCGCCCGGGATCGTCGATCCGGACCGGAGTCACCTGCTCCGTGAATATACCCGCCATTCGGTAGGGATTCGACGCCGTATGCGTCCGGGTGCCGACGGAAAACAGATGCCCTTCTCTTTCCAGGATCCCTGCCGCGGCCGAAATGAGCGCGTCCGTCACTTTCCCGAGGATCTCCCTTTTCTTTTCGAGCGCCTCGCCGGCATTTTCATGCGTAATGAGGTATTCCAGCGCTTCAGCGAGCTCCTGCGGACTCATTGTTCCGGTAAGTTCCGGCAATGCCTTCGCGGCCCGGAACCGCCACTTGTAAAACGGCATGTATCTTTTGTTCAGCAAAAACGCGATATGAAACGCCGCCTGAACGTACTCCGTAAGTGCAAGCTCCGCCGCACCGGTCTCCCCATGACTTAAGCACCGCTCGAAATTGTAGGGCGCGGCCTGACCGAGGATCATAAGCTCGCCTGCAAGTTTCTTCAGCCGGACGTCCTCCGGCAAATGGGCAAGCCCCTCGCGGATTCTTGTGAATTCGCCGCTTCCGTCGTAAAACACTGCGCCGTTCGTCGCTTCGAGAAGGTATTGTTCCGGGATTTTGAGAAATTGCTCCGCGGTGAGGTTTCCGTCCGCGCTGCCGGTCTTTTCCGTGAAAAAGTCCGCCGTTCTCCGGACGCCGAAGCGGTTTCCGCCGACCGGACTCATCCGTTCTCTTTTGAATCCGTCCATTTCGTCGGGAAGCGCCGCATAGGCGCGTTCCAGAAGGAATTCCTGCCGCCGCGACACGACGTCTTCTCCCGGGAGAAAGATCGTGAAGCCCGGTCCGAAATCGTGATCCCGGGACGTTTCATCGTCAAAGCCGAGCCATTCGGAGCCGCTGCCCGCGACGCCGACTGCAATGTACGGCAAAAGATCCGGAAAGCGCTCCAGCATTGGCTTTCCGTGGATTTCATAATACTTCTTTGCAAGTTCGATGCCGTTCATTCCGTTCTTTAATGGCGCGGCCGCAGCACGGTCACGCGTTGGTTTCGTAGATCTCCGCCGCCATCCGTTCCAGCGCGAGCGCCATGTTTTCCCGCCCATAATAGCGGAACGACGGCGCCGATTGCCGGATCACGTATGCATAATACCCGTTCGCCGGGAGCGACGGATCGTTCAGCTTGTCCCATGCGAGGTCCAGATATTCCTCGATTTTTTCGTCCGTCTCCGGCGGTACGACGAGCGACGCCTCGGGGTCGTCGGGCGCGCATTCCTCGTTCCGGTCATTGACGATCTTCGCATCGCGCTTCATGAGCGCGTCGCACATGTTGAGATAGGTCATGCCCTGCTCGAGCGCGCCCCGGTCCACGCTTTCCATCCAGGACAGCGCTTTTTCATAGTAAGAAAGGGCTTCCTCCGCCCGGTTTAAGTCGGTGAGGACGAGCGCCATGTTGTTATAGAGCCCGCCGAGTCTTCCGTCGCCTGTCTTTATGTCCCGCTCGTAGACCGGCAATGCCTGCTCGTATAATCTGAGGGACTCTTCAAATCTCCCGAACACCTTATAAACCGTAGCCGCATTGACTCTGGCGGTCGCGGCGGCTGTGGAATCCTCTCCGATCTCTTTGTCTTTTATGAGTTCCAATGCCGCACGGGCGTGTTCGATGGCCGGAGCTTCTTTTCCGGTTTTCCGGTAGATCCCCATAAGCTCGTTCTCGACGGCGAACCGGCCGCGGAGATCATTGCCGGCGGTCGCTTCCTGCAGCCAATACAGCAGTACCCGCTCCGCTCCGTCGAAGTCGTCTTTCGACAGCAGTTCGTCTTCCTTCTCAATGACGCGGTCTACCGGGATCCTGGACACCGGCGGTTTTTCGCTCCACATGGAGGTGTCAAACGGACAAACCGGCTCTTCGTAGTCTTTCCGGTCCATCACCAGGTCTCCTTGTATTTTTCTCTTTCTTTCCGCTCGGGAATCGGCACGTCCAGGAAGGCGGCCGCAGCCGCCGCTCCCGCCACAAGGATCCAGGGAAGGACCTTCGTATAGAAGGTGTTTCCGGCCTTTGCAACGCGGACGACACTCTTTACTCTTTTGACTTTTTTTCCGAAAGGAACTTTCTTTTTCTTCATCCGTTCGATCCCTCCGTTTCTGCAATCAGCCGGTCGCGAAGCCTTGACGGCACCTTCGCCCGGACGAATATTCCCTCTTCCGTGTATTCTTCCTGAATGAGCTGTCCGTATTTCCGGATCGTCTGGATCTCTCCGGCGCGGGAGAACGGCAATACGAGTTCAAATAGGACTTTGTTTTCTCCGAGCACGTCTTCGACCGCCTTCAGAAACGCTTCGATCCCTTCGCCCGTCAGCGCCGAGGCCCGGACCGTGAGTTCCGCCTTCGGATCCTTCGGCAACATCCGGACTTCCCGTCCTTCCGCCTCCGCCGTTTTTGCCTCTTTTTCCACGAGATCGTATTTGTTGTAGACCGTGACGACCGGCTTTCCCGTCACGCCGAGTTCTGCAAGCGTCCGGTAGACCACGTCCGAATACAGCCCCCACGACGGGTCGGAAACGTCGACGACGTGCGCAATGACGTCCGCGTATTTCGCTTCCTCAAGCGTAGACCGGAACGCGTCGACGAGATGGTGCGGCAATTTGTGGATGAACCCGACCGTGTCGGTGAAGAGCGCGGTCTCGCCGGCCGGAAGTTTTACCTGCCTCGTCGTCGGGTCCAGCGTCGCGAACAGCTTGTCCTCCGACAGCACGCCCGCGTCGCTCAGACGGTTCAGCAGCGTCGATTTCCCGGCGTTCGTATAGCCGACGATGGCAATGACCGGCACGCCGCTCTTCTTCCGCTCCTGTCTCGTCACGTCGCGGTGCCGTGCCAGGTCTTCCACCTCGCGTTTCAGCGTGCTGATCCGGGTACGGATCCGCCGCCGGTCGGTCTCGAGTTTCGATTCGCCGGGGCCTCTCGTTCCGATGCCGCCGCCGAGCCGGGAGAATTCCGTTCCGCGGCCGGACAGGCGCGTCATGCGGTACCGAAGCTGCGCCAGTTCGACCTGCAGCTTACCTTCCCTCGTCGTCGCTCTTCCGGCGAAAATGTCGAGGATCAGCATCGTCCGGTCCAGCACCGTGACGCCGAGCGCATCCTCCAGATTCTTCATCTCCGAAGGTGAAAGCTCATCGTCGGCAATGACGCCGTCCGCGCCCGTTTCCTCAACGAGTTCTTTCACTTCCTGTATTTTCCCACTGCCGAGATACGTGCCCGGGTGCCTCGCATCCCTTGCCTGTATCACCGTCCCTGCGGTCTCGCCGCCCGCCGTGTCCAGCAATTCCGCGAGTTCTTTCACCGACCGGGCCGCGTCGTCATTGCCGGTATCCACGGCGATCAGGATAAATCTTTCTTTGTTTTCGTTCATGTTCTGACTCATTACTGCCTTAGATTTCAAATGCCATCCGTTTTGAACCGTCGCGGACCGTAATGGTCCCGCAATGGACAAAACCGAGTTTTTTCAACAATTTTCTCATTGGAAGATTGTCTTCGTGGGTGTCGATCCTGAGGTGTCCGGAACGCCCGATCGCCCAACGGATGAGGACTTCTCCGGCGCCTGTGCCGCTTCTTTTCGCGGCGATCCTGTGGATCACGCCGTACGCGCCGTCCCGCTTCCACGCCCCGTCAATGTCCCGGTACGTCGGTTCCGTATCCTCGCCGAACCGGTAATGACAGACGCCGAGGATCTCGCCGTTTTCTACCGCGACATAACCGGCGCCCGTTTCAATGTCTTCGAGAACGGCGCTTTCCGGCGGCCAGGTCGTGCCCCATTGCGTCGGATTTCCCTGCTCCGCCATAAAGACGCGCGCCCGCTCGTAGATCTTCAGAATGGCCGTAAGATCTTCCATCGTTGCTTGCCTGATTTCCACGGGACCACTCCTCTCTGTTCAATTCGGCCGAAGGGCGCTTATTCTAACTCATTATAACATACGAATCAGGATCGCGCCACAGGAATATCGCGGTTCTTTACCATGCAGTAAAACGAGCGAGAGTCCCGTTTTACTGCACGAAGCAGGCACTTGATGCTCGCTTCGTGCAGTAAAATCAAGGGAATCTCTATTTTTACTGCATGAAACAAGCGTTTTTCGCCCATTTCATGCAGTAAAATAATGGAAAAGGCCTATTTTACTGCATGGAGCAGGAGCGTTCGTCTCACTTTATGCAGTAGAATTGGCAAAAACAGGAATTTTACTGCATATGACTATCTCTTGTGTTCATTCCATACGGGAAACCAGGGGTCATCGCACTATTTACCGTAAAGAAGCAAGCTGTTTTTCACTCTTTTTACGGGAAAATAGACTCCATCTCGCTCTTTACCGTAAAAAGCAAGCTTGCTCTTCTCTTTTTTTACGGTATATCGAGAATAAATGGGATCTTTACCGTAAAGACCATATCGCAGAATCTAATCTTTTACGGGAAATACAGAGAAATGCGCCCTTTCCCGTAAAAAGCAAGCTGGTTTCGATCATCTCCTGCAGTAAAACCAAGGAAATCTCCATTTTTACTGCACAAAACAAGCTTCCTGAGTCCATTTCATGCAGCAAAATAGAGGAAATCCATTTTTACTGCATAAAGCAAGCTTGGCCCTCCGGCCAGACAAAAAGGGACGGGCCCGGTCAAACCGGGCCCGCCCCTGTTCCACGACTCTCGCATCGCGATGCTCGCTTTACGCCTCTCTTCCAAACATCTTGTCGATGGCGTCCGTGGTCTTCCGGACCAGCATGTCGCCGCCGGCATGTCCGACGTAACCGGAGGAAACGTATGCCGAGTAATGGCTGCCTTTCTCTGCTTTCTCGGTCGGAAGATAGCCGTAGCCCGCATTGCAGAGCTGGATCAGGAAAGTCTGCTTCGCAAGCGAACGCGCGCGGATCTGATTTCCGTAATCGAGGAACAGCTCGAACGGGTTCGTCGCGATCGCGACGCTTCCCAGACGGATCACGTGCACTTCGATCGGGAAGATGTCGTGCGTCTGCTGGTTCTCATACCGCGCCGCCGTTCCCGCGTACACGTGCATGGCCGCGTTCTCTTCAAATGTGAAGGAATCGTGCTTTTCGACGAAATCGCGGATCTTTTCGATGGCCGCATTGTACTCCGTGATCGTGACTTTTCTCAGCGGCAGGTCCACAGTCAGCACCTCGTGCTTAAAAACGCCGATTTCATCGGCCGGACGGTTTTCGGCGATAATTTCGTCGTACGTGTCGACGATCTCGTTAAACAGCCGTTTTCCGGCTTTCCACGAGCCTTTGATGTCGAACATGGACGGATCGGCGTTTCGCTCGACGTGCGTCAAATGTTTGATGTTCGGGTCATTGACCGGCGTCTCCGGATCCACCCAGCGGATCAGGTCTCTCGGACACATGTCGCCGGCGGCAGAGCAAAGGCCGACCACCTTCAGGTCGTCACCGAATTTCTGCCGGAGAAGGATGCGAAGTTTTCCCCAGTAATCCGACGAAACGAAGCTTCTGTGCTCGAGGATCTGGCTCGGGCAGGCAACGTTCGCGATGACGCACTCCAGCTTCTGATCCTCGCCGAATACGTAACCGAGCTCGATGCCGGAATCATTGCCGCCTTCAAGTTCCTTGAAGTTCGACATGTTCGTGTCGCCCCACATCTTCGCGGTACCGTCGTCGTATACGGCACGGCGGCACATGCCGATCGCCGCACGGCCGAACCCGAAGACGATCTTCGCGGAATGCAGATCCGCCCAGGCTTTCCTGACCGCTTCCGTCGCGCGTTCCACGAGAAATTCAAAGGATTCGTCCGCGGTCATATCCGGCTTCCGGTCGCCCGTCAGCGACTGATACTTGTCTTCGCCCATGAACCGTTTCAGAACGTCGAGGCCGCCGATCAGGTTCTTCGTATTCGCCTGCGCCTTCCCGTAGGTGTGGGAAGTATGCGTATGCGTGGCGTTCATCATGAGTTTCATCGGATCGAAGCCGGGAAGATCGCGAAGATTCTCTCTCACGCGCTCGACCAGGGCGTCGCAGATGCTCGTCAGGTCGGAGCTGATGAGCGTCATCTGTTCTCCGTCCTTCGTCACCGCGATACAGGTCATCGTGATCGGCGTCTCCACGTATTCCGAAATTCTCTCGTAAAACTGTCCCGTAAGCGCAATGCTCTTTCCTTCCGGCGTGATGCTTACCTCGGCAATACCGATTTTCAACGCTTCATTCATTTCAGTCTCCTTTTCATTCAAACGATACCGTTTTCACTAAAAAGCCTGCGCCGTATCCGTTACGGTCGCAGGCTCTGTTCTTATGCCAATACTCTCGCCCGGAGCACTCCCGGAACCGTTCCGAGAACGCTCTCTTCCGGCTTCCCGTTCAGTTCGTACACCGCCGCGCCGAAGCCGTTCTTCACCTTCGCCTCGCTCTTCGCGATACCGAACGGCGCAAGAATTTCAGCTGCCTTCTCCGGCACGTCGAATCCTTCCTTAAAGAGAATGCTCACTCTGACGCCGCTCTTTTCTCCGAGAGAGATCTTCGGGAAGTTCACGGAATTCACGATATTGCCGCTTTCCAGATACTCCAGGATCTCGTCCGCCGCCATGACCGCCGAGGCATCCTCCGCTTCTTCGGTCGATGCGCCGAGATGCGGGAATGCAATGACGTTCGGCAGGTTCGCCGTCACGAAACTCGGAACGTCGGTCACGTACTTCCGGATCTTTCCGCCTTCCAATGCTTCCTTCAATGCCGCTTCGTCGACGAGACCGGGACGCGCGAAGTTTAAGAGCGCTGCGTCTTCTTTCATTGCCGCGAACGCCTCGGCGTTCAGCATGCCCTTCGTGTCCTTCGTTTCCGGCACGTGGACCGTCACGTAATCCGCTGCCTTGTACACTTCGAGGACGTCGGCCGTGATCGTGAGCGTCTTTTCAAAACACTCTGCGGTTTTCTCCAGGTCTTCCTTCGCCTTTTCCGAAAGGAAGGGGTCGAATCCGATGACGTCCATGCCGAGCGCGAACGCCGCTTTCGCGATCTTATAGCCGATCGCGCCGAGGCCGATGACGCCGAGGACCTTGCCCAGGATCTCGTGGCCTGCGAACTTGGCTTTCGCCTTCTCCATCGTCTTCCCGATGTTCTCGTCGCCCTTGTTCTCTTCGACCCAGGCCATGCCGCCCTTCGCGTCACGGGATGCCAGGAACAGTCCGAGCAGCGTCAGTTCCTTCACCGCGTTCGAGTTCGCGCCCGGAGAATTGAACACCACGATCCCCTCTTCCGCCGCGCGGTCCAGAGGAATGTTGTTCACGCCGGCACCGGCGCGGCCGATGGCCAGCATTTCCTTCGGAAACACGGTCTCGTGCAAAACTGCGGAACGCACGAGGATGATGTTCGCATCTTCCAATGCTTCCGTCTTTTCATACCCCGCCGGGAAGCGGTCCAGGCCCGCCTTCGCGATGGGATTTGCCAAAAAGTATTTCATCTCTTTTTCCCTCGATATTATATTAGGAATTCTCTTCCAATGTATCGGCACGATCGCTTTGCGATCTAGCCATATCGTCGGTGCTCATGCAAGAAATGGCTTCGTCATTTGAGCACCGACTTCTCAAACTTCTCCATGAACGCGACCAATGCTTCGACGCCTTCCTTCGGCATCGCATTGTAGATGGACGCTCTCATGCCGCCGACCGAGCGGTGGCCCTTCAGATTTTCGAAGCCCGCCGCCTTCGATTCGGCAATGAACTTCGCATCCATGTCGAGGTCGCCGGTAATGAACGGCACGTTCATGATCGAACGGTCTTCCTTTACGACCGTACCCTTGAAGAGCTTGCTGTTGTCGAGGAAGTCGTAAAGGATCGCCGCTTTTTCACGGTTTCTCCGCTCCATCTCCTTGAGGCCGCCCATGTTGAGGAGCCACTTGAAGACCTTGCCGCAGATATAGATGCAGTAGCACGGCGGCGTATTGTACATGGAGCCGTTTTCGGTATAGGTCGTGAACTTGCACATCGTCGGCGTGAAGGGCATCACGTCCTCGGTCACCATGTCATCACGGATGATGCCGATCACGACGCCCGCCGGACCGACGTTCTTCTGCGCGCCGGCATAAAGATAAGCGTATTTCTGCACGTCGATCGGCTCGGACAGGAAGCAGGAAGACAGGTCGGCGACGAGGTTCTTTCCCTTCGTGTTCGGCAGATTCCAGTATTTCGTGCCGTAAATCGTATTATTCTCGCAGATGTAAACGTAATCTGCATTCTCGCTGATCGGAAGGTTCGAAACGTCCGGGATGTAGGAGAACGTCTTATCCTCGGAGGTCGCGATCTTATTGGCCGTGCCGTACTTCTGCGCTTCCTGGTACGCTCTCTTCGCCCACTGGCCGGTCACGATGTAATCCGCGACGCCGTTCTTCATGAAGTTCATCGGCACCATCGAGAACTGCAGATGCGCGCCGCCCTGCATGAACATGACTTTATAATTCTCGGGAATGGAAAGCAGCGTCCGAAGATCCGCCTCCGCCTCGTCAATGATCGTCTGATACGCCTTGGACCGGTGCGACATCTCCATTACGGACATGCCCGTTCCGCGGTAATCCAGCATTTCCGCCTGTGCTTCTTTCAGCACTTCCTCGGGCAAAACCGCCGGACCGGCTGAAAAATTATACACTCTCTTCATTTCGCTCTCCTTTCAACAGAACGTTGTTTCCGGATCCTTCCGGAACAGTTTCATTGTACTATCATCAAGGGGTTCCGTCAAGACAATTTCCGTGCCGCAGACGGAAATCCGCACAAATCGTTCGCACAAAAAAATTGCCGCACGGAAGGACTTTCGATCCCTCCGTACGGCAATGATCCGCCGGTCCGAAGCGTTTACGCTTCCCGGGGTTACCTTATTCGACTTTGTAAACAGTCGTTACCGATTTCTCCTGACCCGCAGCATTCTTAAACGTCGTCGTCTGAGTGAATCCGGAGAGAACTGATGAACCGATATCAAGGGTACCGTCCGGGGTTGGCTCCGGCCAGATCAGGAAATATCCTCTCGAAATGTTCAACTTTCCCTGCGAAGGAACCAAGTCACCATAGAAGGTGCCGCCGGAGATCGTAAGCACTGCGCTCTCGGCATCTATATAAATGAGTTTTCTCTCTCTCGTCGTCTCCACGTCGACGATCAGTTTCGCCTCTCCGCCGATCGTGAAGTTCTTGGAAGTCGTATAAACGGCGTACTTGTCGTTCTCGGTCGCAATGATCACGGCATCTCCGCTGATGCTCACGGTAGACGAAGCCGTGGCGTTGATCACGTTTCCGGTCTTCCCGTCGCCGGCCTTGCCGCCTTCTAAGATACCGCCGGTCATCGTGAATTTCGCGCTGCTGCCATCCACGTTAATGAGTCCGCCGTTGCCCGTCGCAGTGCCGCCCTCGATGATGCCGTCGCTCATCGTCAGACTGCCGCCGAGGTAGATCGCGCCGCTGCTGCCGCCGGCCGCTTTTCCGTTCCGGATCTCACCGCCGTCCATCGTCATCGTGGCATAGCTGCTGACGTAAATGTTGCCGGCGTAGGTCGTGGCCTTGCCATCCTTGATCTCGCCGCCCTTCATCGTGAAGGTGCCTTTGCCGTTCGAAGAACTCGCGATGCCCACGCAAATATTGCCGGCGTAGGTCTTTGCCGCTCCGCCTTCGACCGTGCCGCCGTACATCGTCATCGATCCGCCCATCTGCATTTCAATGTTTCCGCCGGCGGCGCCCGCATATCCGTCCGCGACACGTCCGCCGTACATCGTGAATGCACTGTTGTTCCGGATGCTGATGTTGCCGCCCGGATTCGAACCGCTCGTCTTTCCACCTTCAATGCTGCCGCCGTAGAGTTCCAGCGTGGCGTTCTTCTGCAGATAAATGAGGCCGCCCTGACCCGCCTTCGCGGAGGTGTCGCTGTTCGGAACGATCTTTCCGCTTTCATCGGAGCTGCAGTCGCAGATCGTCATGAGCAGCGGCGTCGCCGGACTCGTACCGGTGCTTTCCGCGAGATAGAACACGCGGTTGTTGCTTGCCGACTTCAGCGTATGACCGTTCAGGCAGAGGTGGATGTTTCTTCCGTAGTATTCTCCCAAGCCGGTCATCGTGACGTCAGATCCGAGGTAGATGAAGACGTCTCCGCCGATCGAAACGCCGTTAATGGCGCTCTTCATTTCAGCCGTCGTCGTCACTTTCTGCCAGGACTCAGTGGGTTTCAGCTCCGTATGTCCGTTCGCCGGCGTCGCAGTCTCAATGCATTCTCCGACGCCGCCGCAGATGCAGTGGTCGACGTGCTCCACGACCGTCAGGTGTGCTGTGCCGCTCGCTTTGTCATTGATCGTAAGGGTAATGTCCACTTCGCCGATCGCAAGCGGCGTCACGACCGCCTTGTACGGATCTGTCGTGTCTTTCACGACCGTCGCGACCGTTTCATCAGAAGAGGTCCATTCCGCCTTCGTGACCGTCTGCGTTCCGGCATCCACCGTCGCCGTCACTTCGACCGTCCTTCCGACGGAAGATTCCAGCGTGGCAGGAAGCGTGACCGCAATGCTGCCCTCGTCGAGCACGATCTCCACCAGGAACGAATAATTCTTGCCGTTCACGGTGACCGTTTCCGGAGACGCCATGTCTTTCGTGCAGTAACCGTCTGCGACAGTCAATGCATCCGGGGTCTTGATGAACTTGCCGTCGGTGATGAACGGAGCCGCGCCGGCATCCGCGTACACGGACGACAGATATCCGCCCTTCACCGAAGCCACCGAGGTTTCGCTGACGTAAAGCGCATTGCCCACCGCGCCGTCGTATTCGTCTGCGACAATGGTTCCGCCGGTCATTTCGAGAGTCGCCTTGTTCGCAAGATAGACGTTCGCGCCCTTGGTGACCGCTTTGCCGCCGTAGATCGTAACGTTTTCAACGTTCAGTTTGCCGGTCGACGTCATGGAAACGTTGCCGCCCATGGTGGTCGCGTCTCCGGAATGGATCTCACCGCCCTTGAGATTGACCGTGCCTTCCGACGCGATGTTTCCGCCGTGCGTCGTCGCCTTTCCGGAAGCGATCGTGCCGCCGTTTAGTGTAAAGGTTCCGGCGTTGTAAATGTTGCCTCCGCTCGTCGTGGACTGTCCGTCCTTGATCTCGCCGCCGTTCATCGTGAAGGTGGCCGTCGTGGAATTGAGCGTGATGTTTCCGCCGTAGGAACCGGACTTGCCGCCCTCGATCGTACCGCCGTCCATCGTGAAGACCGACGGTCCGAGGATCACTACGTTTCCGCCGTAGGCCACGGAATTAGTGCCGCTCTCTTTTCCGCCCTTGATCGTGCCGCCCTTAATGGTGATCGACGAGACAGCACTTGCGCTGGCGCTGTAGACGCTTAAGTTTCCGCCGCGGTTCGCCGATCCGCCGGAAATCTCACCGTCATACATGATGAACGATGCGCCGCCCTGTACTTCGACGTTGCCGCCGTAAGGCGTGCCGGAAGAACCTGCCGTGCCGTTCTTGATCGTACCGCCGTACATCCGGAAGATGCCGCTGCCTCTGACACTCACGCAGCCGCCCGGATTCGCGCCGCTCGTCCGGCCGTTTTCAAGGGTGCCGGCATAAAGTTCCAGCGTGCCGTTCTGCGTACAGTAGATGAATCCGCCCTGTCCCGTCGGACCGGAAGCGCTCGAAAGCGCGGTGATCTTGCCGGTCTTGTCCTCGCTGCAGTCCGTGATCGTCAGTGTGCCGGGATAATTGTTCGTATCGCTGGACTTGTAGATCGCAAACACACGTGCCGCATTCGGCGCCGTCAGTTTATGACCGTTCAGGCAGAGATGCACTTTCCGGCTGGCCGTCGAAATATGGCTGCCGCTCATTTCAATATCTTCGCCAAGGTAGATGTACACGTCAGTATCGATCGCGACAGCCGTGATCGCAGCGCGTAGTTCCGCCTCGGTCGTGACCGCGGTCCAGTTGTCCGCGGGCTTATTCATCACATGACCGTTCGCTGAAGCCGTCGCGAGACAGGTATCGATGCCGCCGCAGATGCAATGATTCTTGTGCGGCGGGATCGGTTTCGTCACGGAAACCGTCGTCTTCGCCGAGAATTCGTCGTTGATCGTCAGGGTGATGTCCGCATTGCCGGCTGCAAGCGGGGTGACGACGGCCTTGTACGGATCGGTCGCATCTTTCGCAACCGTCGCGACCGTTTCATCCGAAGAGGTCCATTCGACCTTCGTGATGTCGACCCTGCCCGGAACCACCGCCGCGGTCAGTTCCTCATCCGTACCGATCGTCGCCTCGAGGGTATCCGGAAGCGTAATGTGGACCACGTCTTCATCGGAATATACCTGATACCGGAACGTGTAAGTGACTTCGCCGAGCGTTTCCGTCTCCGGCGTATCCAGATCTTTCATCAGATATCCGGACGGAAGCAGTTCTGCCGCGGGTGCTTCGAAGAAGGTACCGCCCGTGATGCACGGGGCAATGCCGGTCTCCGCCGTCACCTTGGTGAGGTGACCGCCTTCAATGGATGCGGTCGCGGCTGCCGCAAGATACACGGAGTTCTTCGCAGGATCCAAAGTCTCTTCCGCGCCGATCGTGCCGTCCGTCATCGTGAAGGTTGCTGCGCCGGTCACCGCGACGTTCGGTCCGTATCCGCTGCCGGTCAGGGTTCCGCCGTAAATGCCGCCGCCCGCAACCGTAAGAATACCGTTGTTGCCGAGTGCGATCGTTCCGCCGTTCTGACCGGATTCGCCGCCGGAGATCGTGCCGGCATTCAGCGTCAGTTCGCCGCCGTCACTATTGATCGCTCCGCCGTTCTTCGTTGTGGAGCCGCCGATGACGGAACCGCCGTCAACGGTCATCGTGCCGCCGAGATAAATCGTGCCGCTGCTGCCACCAGTCGCGGTGCCGCCTTCGATCGTGCCGCTCTTCAGAACGATGGAGGAGTACTTGCCGACGTAAATGCTTCCGGCGTACGTGGCCGCGGTGCCGCCCTTGATCTCGCCGCCGTCCACCGTCAGCACGCCCGCATTCGAGGTGCTGCCGTTTCCGAACGTCAGGTTGCCGCCGTAAGAGCCCGCCGTGCCGTTCTCGATCGAACCGCCGTACAGGGTGACGGAACTTCCGGTGAACACTGCAACGTTGCCGCCGAAGGTGGCCGCATTGCCGTCCTTGATCGTGCCGCCGTACATCGTCAGCGATGCGCCGGTCTGCAGGGAGATGTTGCCGCCTCTCGAATCCGAAATACCGCCTTCGATCGTGCCGCCGTACATGATGAGTTCGGAAGCATTCTGCATTTCAATGTTTCCGCCGTACGTATTCACGCTGTGGCCGGCGGAAATCGTGCCGCCGTAAATCTTCACGGTACTGCCGTCACCGCGGACGCTGATGTTGCCGCCCGGATTACCCTTGACCGGGACGCCGCCCGTCAGCGTACCGCCGTACAGTTCCACCGTGCTGCCGCCGGTGACGTAGAGGAGACCGCCTTGGTAAGGGCCGCTCGACCCCGGAGCGGCGTCGTTCTTGACGATGGTACCGGTTTCGCCCGAGCTGCAGTCCGTGATCACCAGTTTGCCCGGTGTGGAAGTGCCGACGTTGACGTTGAACGCTCTCGTGCTCGTTCCGGTCGTCAGTTTGTGTCCGTTCAGGCACAGGAAGACCGACCGGCCTTTGAGTTCGATGACACCCGTCATCGTGATGTCCGCATCGAGACAGATGTAGACTTCTCCGCCTTCCGGCGTTTCAGTCGTAATGTATTTCGCAAGGTCCGTATGCGTGACCGCTTTCTGCCACAGGACCTCGTCTCCGCCCGCCTGGATCTCAGCCGCCGTGCCGACCGCGTGGAAATGCGAGCCAGCCGCCGGAGGAAGTACGGTGATCGCCACCGTCGTCGTCAGGCCGCCTTCGGTACTGATGGTGACCGTGACCGGCTCACTGCCGGTTTCCTGAAGACCCTTGGCGTTTCCGTTCGAATCGACCGACACCTTCGACGTATCGGAGACCGTATACGTCAGCGTGCCGAGCGAGGCAGAAGCAGGAACCGGATTCACGACAATTTTCTGTACCCCGCCTCTTTCGATCGTCAGCGTCTTTTCAGCCGCTTCGATCTTTTCGAGCGCGTAGACGATTTCCAATGCCTTCGTGCTTGTGACGACGATCTCACCCGGGATGTCCGGATAGAACGCGTCCTTATATGCTTCGAATTCATCCGCGGTGAACACGCCGCCGGACTTCAATGCGAAGCAGATGGAACCTGCCGGAGACGTGATGCCGTCCGACGTGGTTTGGATCTTCACGGTGCTCGGGAGGATCAGGTTCGCCGCGGAACCGTCCGCAAGTTTGCCGCCCTTGATGCTCGTGTTTCCTGCGATCGTGAGCGTGCCGCCAGTAATGTTGACGGAGCCTGCGCTCTCATTGGAGCCGCCCGTTACCGTAACGTTCTTCAGGACCAGGTTGCCGGCAGAGGTAAGCGCCGCGCCGGCGAGCGCGTGTTTCGCGCCCTTGATCGTCACGTTTTCAAATTCCGCATATGCCTTCGACGGGATATAGATCGCGCCGCTCGTCTTCTTCTGATCCATGGCCGAGAAATCGAGCGTTACGTCCTTGACAATAAGCTTGCCCGTAGCGTACCGGATCCAGAACACGCCGCCGTATTCATTGCCGACGGTATCCTCTCCGATGCCCTTTCCGAGCTGCGACTTGATCACGCCGCCCTTCTTCGAGGAAAGGTCAAAGATCTTCAGCGTGGAATTGGCCCGGAATACCGCAAACGTTCTGGCTGCTTCGCCGCCCGTCAGCGTATGACCGTTCATGTCGAAGTGGATGATCGTGTTCTCCAGCGTCGACGCCTGAGAGGAAAGGTTCCGGTCGCCGTTCATGAAATAGTGCAGGACGTGCAGATTGGTCTCCGTACCGTCAATGGTCTCCGTGACCGACACTTCGTCGCTGTCTGCAAACGAACCGTTGAACGAGGTCCAGGTGACTTCCTTTCCGCATTCCGGACAGACGGCCTTCTTCGTCGCACCGGGCCGGTTGACGATGAAGATGTAACTCGCCTTCTGATCGGAATTCATGAGAACGTGGATGCGGTCGCCCACGCGGACGTCCGTTTTCTCACCCTTGATAGTGTATTCTGCACCGACGTTGTACACCTGGCAGTCCGGCGCCATCTCGACGTCACGCTCCCTGCCCTTGTCTGAGGCTTCGATCAATTTCTGCGTGTGCAGTTGATTTCCGTTCTTCGTGATGACGTCATACCAGGAAGCCACGACGCCGCCGCTCGTCTCGATCTTCGAGGAAGTGGATCCGACGCGCGTGATGATGTCGCCGCTCACCTGCATGACCATCACATAGCCGTAATTGTAGTCGATCTTATCGGCAAAGCTCTTATCCTTCGTCTTCAGGGTGACCTGCTTGCCGCCGGTCGCCATGGTAAAGACGTAATACCCGTCCGCATCCGGCGTTCTCGTCGTGGACTTCGTCGTCGAGCTGTACTTCCGGTTCAGGTTCCAGTAGATCTCGCCCTGCATCATCCGGCGGATCAGCATGACGTAAACCACCTTGCCCTCGATGTTCGTCAGGCAGTGGATGAGGTCGCCCTTGTTCATTTGCGTCAGGAGCTCACCCGCATGATCGTCGTAAATGTTATTGTCCGTGACGTTGTAGATCTTGCAGTTCGACGCAAGTTCGAAGTCGCGGACCGCACCGGTCTCGCCCTTCTTGGACGAGTATTCCGTCGCGCTCTTCCGCTCCGTGACGTTGTACCACGAGGCAATGACCGAACCGCCGGTCTTTGCGTTCGTCGACATCTTCTTCAGGATGGTGTCGCCGTCCACCTCAAGAGCGAACGTTCTCGAAGCATCCGCATCCAGCTTGTCCGCAAGTGACTTGTCATTGGTCTTATAGCGTTTCACGGAACCGTTGCAGGCAAGTTCGAACCAGTAATACCCGTTTGCATCCGGGACCTTCTTCGTGGTCTTCGTCGCGGTATCCGCTTCCCGCTTCATGTTCCAGTAGATCTCTGCGTTGTCCACGGTCCGGCCGACGACGAAGATGAGATAGATCTCGCCCTTCGGATTCTTGAAGGCGTGGATCTGATCGTAGACTTTCAGATTGTCGTATTTCTGACCGATGAAGTCTCCGTTGCCGGAAACGTCGTAACACTCGTAATCCGCTGCCAGCACGCCTTCCGACGTGTTGCCGGTATCCGACGCGGAAATGAACTTGTGCGCCGTGATCTTGTTTCCTTCCAGCTCGGTGATGTGATACCAGGATCCGAAGATGCCGCCGGTGTTCGGATTGTCGTAGGCGGTCACGTATCCTTCCTCGTCACGCAACACGCTGAAGCACTTGGAAGGCTGACGGTCGAGATCGTACGCGACCTGCGCCGACTTCGTCTTCAGTTCGAGCTGTTCGCCTTCACAAGCGACCAGGAATGTGTAAATGCCGTTTTCATCCGGCTCACGCGTGCTCTTCAACAGCGTGGAATCCCATTTCCGTTCGACGTTCCAGTACACCTTCTTCTTAATGTACCGGCTCGTCACGTAAGCGGCAATGATGTTGCCCTGCTTATCCTGCACCACGTAAACGCGATCCAGTTCCATGAGATCCGTCGGTTTCAGCACATAGCCCACCGGATTGATCGCACCGCTGACGTCGAAGATCTTCGCCTTCTCGGGAAGTTTGATCTCCACGTCCATGCCGTCCAGACCTTCGGCGGAGTTGATGACGATCGTGCCATCTTCCAGAGTTTTGCTGTAATAGTAGCCTCTGTACAGGAATCCGCCGGTGAATTCTTCCAGTCTGCGGATGCCGACGACGATGTTCTTCTCATCAAACACAAGGCCCATCAGATTCAGATTGTCGATCTGGTTGATGAGTTTCTTGTCTCCGACCCTTCGTTCCACGGTACGTCCGTTCACGGCGAACTGGACGTGATAATATCCGTCGTCCTTGTCGGTCGGTCTCGAGGAAGTTCCGGCTTCGGATTTTCCGTTGTAGACGCTTCCGTCCACGTTCCAGAACAACTGGTTGATGAGGTCTTCGTCGATGTCGGCCGCCGGTTCCGTTCCGCTCTCCGACGGGTCTGCCGAGGAGACGTCCGCCGTATCACCCGTAGCGTCCGTCGGACCATTCGGACCTTTTCCGCCGAATAAAAAGGCGGCTCCGACGCCGAGCCCTGCGAGGGCGATGATACCGGCAATAATGCCGATGATCAGACCTTTTTTCTTTTTCTTACGGTCTTCGTTCATTTTTTTGCTCCTGTTTTATAAAAGCATTCCGAGTGTTTTTGCTTTCTGAAAGCATTCAAGGAAGAGACCATTCTTTCGATCGGCTTCTCCCCATTCCTATGTGTTATTTGTACAAGTCTTTCAGTAATTCCACGAATTTCTCCGCCAGCTGCTCGCCTGTTCCGGCTTTGAAGTGCGTGCAGTCCGACTCGTAGCAGCCGTACTCGTACGCAAACTGGGAAGGAAGGTATCCACGCCCCTGATTCGAATAACAGATTACCATGGTATAGGGTGTCGGGGAGTGTTCCTTGACATACGTTCCGTTCGTGTCAAACATCTCAAACGGCGCGTTGACGAACGCGAAATCTCCGATGCGCGTCGCATGGATCTCCACCGACTCCTCCTTGCCCCGGGCAGCATTGCCCACGATTGCACCGGCCTGATAAGGGCTTTCAATGTGATGCACCACACCCAGACTGTCGGTAATGGTATACTTCAGAGCACCCTCATAATCAAAACTTCCGCTCTTATTCCAGGCTTCCTGAAGCGTCTTGGCAATCGGCGCAAGCTCATCCCAGTCATGGTTGATCTGTCCGGAAAACGTCGTATTGATCGTCCGGATCGTGCCGGTCTCGATGGGCTTCGTGCCGTTTTCCTCAAGTCCTTTCAGAATGAGGTCCGTCGCCTGCTTTCCGTATTCCTTCACGTCCTTCGGCGGATTAAACTCCATCGACTCCGGAAGCCGTGTCCTCGGATTATAATTGCCCGCTTCACCCTGATAATAGGCGAAGAGGTAATCGGTGCGCTTCTCGATCTCCGTACGGATCGCTCCGACGAAATCCGCTGAAATATTATACTTCGTCGAACCGCCGGTGATCGTGGCATGCGCTCTCCACGTCGTCAGAAGAATGTCTTTCGCGCCTTCTCTCTGAATCTCCAGAATGGACATGATCGAATTTGCTTCGGTCGTATGGCGGACGAGGTCCGCATCCGCGATGAAATGGCCGTGGTTGTCGCCTTTCGCCTCATTCGCGGCATTGAAGTAATGTCTGACGTAATTGTAGCCGGTCAGGTCTGCGCTGCCCCACTGGAACGTGGCCGGCGCCAGATCCGCGACGGCTGCCGCGGCCGCTTTTCCCGCTGCATCCACGAGTCTGTCGAGATACCGGTTCAAAGCCTCCATCTTCGTCTGGGACTGGTCCGGGGCCGAATGCGTGTGCGTCCCGGTCGCCAGGATATGATCCGTATCCACGCCCGTGATTTCAGAAACGTGCTGCTTAATTTTCGGCGTCAGATCGGTGTTCGCGTTCATCAGATCTTCGGTGAACCAAAGCAGCGTATTTCCTTCCGCATCCCGGAAGGCAATGCAGGTCATGTACAGGAAATCCAGGAAGCCCGTGGAAAGGCGCTTGTCCGTATTTCCGTATCCGCCGAGCGGCAATTGTTCGTCCGGCTCCGGCGTGATGTTTTCCCTGGCATAGCCCACCTTGAACACATCGCCCGTGTCCGCAGGCTGCGTCTCAGAAGGATCCGTCTTCGTATCCCCGGTTTCCTGCGATTCCACCGGCTTCGTTCCTTCGCCTTCGGTCGTTCCTCCGCCGTTGCCGCAGGCGGAAAGAAGCGAGACGAAAAGAAGCAGTGCAAGCAATAAACAGATCGTCTTTTTCATGTTTTTCATCCTTTTGTCACCTGTGTCAGGAAATACCATCAGAAATCCACAAGGCAGTCCGGATCGCCGGCATGCTGCCCGCCCGGGCTCGACGTGATCACGTCTTCTTCCTTCAGTTCCACAAGTTCCAGTTCGGGACTTTCGTACAATGTCTTTTCCATTGTTTCCCCCTTACTCTGCTGTTGCAAACGCCGCCGCGCTTGCACCGTAGTTGTATAACGCATCCGAGAACTCATGTCCCGGATCGGTGTGTTTCCGCACGCAGTAGGAATTCATGCTGTATTCCACTTTGGAGATGACTTCCGATCCGCGGTACGCCCTGAAAATGAAGCGGGTGCCGTATTCCGAAGCCTTCAATCCGTCGGTGCAAAGATAACCGTTATCAAGCGTCACGGCGGTTTCCGTGCCACCATCGGTCATTGCCGTGAACGTCGTTCCGTCGTCAGCCGCATTGTCGATATACTTCACGCGGATCCAGTTGATGTTCTCATGGATCACGGTCGCTTCCTTGAAGAAGCCCGGAACGACCGAAGCGTCCTGATAATTCGCCGCGGTGACCGTGGTCTTGTTCCAGATGTCGGCAATGTTGCCCGAAGGCTCTCTGCCGGAACCGGTCTCGGTCTCCGCGATCACCAGTGCCTCCGTGTTATGATCAAACTTCTTCTGCGCTTCCCGGCCGTAGACCAAGAGGTCGGTGATGAGCGTGTCAAGCGCAGCCTTTTTCGCATCGCTGAATTCGAGTTCCGCCGCCGTCTTTCCCTGAAGTTCCGTCAGGTACTCTTTGATGGTGTAGGTCTTCGTGTCCAGAACCGACGTGCCGTCCGCGCCATAAAGCGTCACCGTGATCGTATCACCCATGAGATCCGGGGTGACGCCGTCATAGAAGAAAGCGTAGGTGCCGGTTCCGGCAGAAGTCAGGTCTGTAAGTTCCGCTTCCTTTGTGACGCCGTTCAGTTCCACGGTAAGTTTTCCGACACCGTCTTCGTTCTTATAAAGCGGCTCGGCAAGATCCACGTTCAGATAAATGCCAAGCGACAGATTTTCGTTCAGCGTCATATTGCGTCCCGTGATCTGTTTGCATTTCGTAACTGCGTAGTTCATCTGAAGATAACCGGTCGTGCCGTCCACCTTTGTAAAAGTGGCCCAGCAGGAGAACGGGATTCTGGGATCATCGTCGATCGTCCAAAGGTCCGGGTTATATGTCATATTCGCGTTTTCAGCGGTGGACACCGGCTTATTTTTGAAATAACCGCCATTGATCGTCACAGTGCCCGGAGCACTGGTCGTAGGAGCTACTGTCAAGCCAAAGAAACCGCCGTTGATTTCAAAATGACCAGTTGAGCTGCTTTCGGTTCCTGCATAGAGATTCTTTACAAATGTACCGCCGTTGATCGTTCCCTGAGCACCTTTTGTTAAGTAAATGTTTCCAATGAAACTACCACCGTCAATCGAGAGTGTCGCGTTTCCCCCACTCATACAGATGGAACGACATGTATCTCCGGATGTCACATTGAAAACCGGAGAACCCTTAATGACAAGAGTCTTCGTTCCGTAAATGTCATATTTCGAATTGCTCGAAGGAATCGTATTGGTAATGAGCGAATTTCCTTCTATCGTAACCGCACCAGCAGTGTCAATATAAATATTATGACCTTGGTTTGAGGAAGTCGTTCCGGTCTTATTTCCGCTTGATCCGTTCTCGATCCTTCCGCCTTTCATATTAAACTTGCCTTGAACGTAAACATTGCCTGCGATCGTTCCGCCCTTTCCGTTATTAATGGTTCCGCCGTTCATCGTAAAGGTCGCCGAGGCACCGGATACAGAAACGTTTCCACCGTAAGAACCGGATCTGCCTTCGGTGATCGTACCGTCGTCCATCGTAAATGTGCCTGCACCGATGATAACAACATTTCCTCCGTAGGTCGACGAATTATAATCGCTATCTATTCCGCCTTCGATTGTGCCGCCCTTCATCGTGAATGAAGACCCAGTGTCATAAACAGCAAGATTGCCGCCGCGGTTCGCCTTTCCTCCGGAAATCGTACCGCCGTACATTGTGCCAGAAGCTTTGCCCTGGATCTCAACATTGCCACCGTACGCGGTAAGCGAAGTGTCAAGCCGTCCGCCCTTGATCGTGCCGCCGTACATTTTGAAAGTACTGCTCCCCCGGCAGCTAATGCAGCCGCCAGGATTGTTTCCACTGGTCCGACCGTTCTGGATCGTGCCGGCGTAGATCTCCAGCGTGCCGCTCGACGAATTGTAGATGAGGCCGCCTTGCCCAGAAGGTCCGGTCGCGTCCTCTGCCGCAGTAATCTTTCCGGCCTCGTTTGAACTGCAGTCCGTGATTGTCAGATTACCAGGATAATTGTTGTTGTCATCCGACTTGTAAATTGCAAATATCCGACTAGATTTCGCTGATGTCAGCGTGTGACCATTCAAGCAGAGATGCACTTTCCGACTGGAAGTCGAAATGTGGCCCGAACCGGTCATCGTGATGTCGTTCCCGAGATAGACGAAGACGTGGCCACCGACACTGCCGGCCGTGATTGCTCCACGAAGTTCCGTTTCTGTAGTGACTTCCGTCCAGCCATCCGTGGGCTTAAGTGCCTGGTGTCCGTTATTCGCCGTTGCAGCGAGGCAACTATCCGTTCCGCCGCAGATGCAGTGGTCGGCATGACCTTCCGCTTTCACTTCCACCGGCTTCACAGCGAACAGCACGACAAACGCCGCAGCCGCCGCAATGACTCCGATTGCAATCAGTTGACTCAGTCTTTTCATCTTTTCCTCCTTGTTCTAAAAAACAGTTTACGCCGCCGCTCCTGTATTGCCCGGATCATCGATCGGAGAAAGCGGCAACAGATGAAACTTTTACATCTAATAAAATAATAGCATTTTGACACCCGACCGTAAATAATAAGATAGAGTATGCCTGCTATAACTTTGAAAATGTGGTAGGAGGGTATTTTGAAGCCGCCGGACTGCGTCAATCAGTGATGCGATCCGACGGCTCGAAAAGACTGCCTGAAGGCCTGTCAGCAATAACGCTTTCGGAAAGTCTCCGTCGCTTTCAGGAAACACTCAAGAGGAATGCGCGCAGCGCCGGGGCCGAGAAGACCGCCCTCCTTATTGAACATGCCGCCGTGGATGACGGGAGTGATGCCGGTCTCCGCGACTCTTTTCGCGTCGATCGCGACGGGAAGCCCCGCTTCATTCAAGTTCGGGATCGGATATTCCGGGTTTCGCTTGACACAGATTTTTGACATTTCTTCCGTCTGTTTGATCGCTTCTTCCAGCGTCAGTCCCCGGAACGCGCAGACGATCGGACTTGCAGCGCCTGCTAAGCCGCCGAGGCCTGCGACCTCCGTGACGCTGGAATCGCCGCACCACGGGATCTGGTCGTCGATGGTAAATTTTTCCGACAGATATTTGCCTTTCATCATCGGAGAAGGCGCGGTAAACCACTCGTCGCCCATGGCTGCGATCTTGATGCCGTATTCCCGGCCGTTGCCACAGGCAGCGGTCACGACGGTCGAGTAAGAGCGCCCGACGTTGCCGAGCGAGGCCGCCCGGGAAGCTGCCTGTCCGAGGCCGTGGAAGAACCGCGGCGTATTCAGAAGATAAGCCAGACTGTCGTAGATCTGTTCCGAAGGATAGCCTGTTTTCAGCATCGGCAGCGTGATCGCGTTCTTCATGAACAAATCGGACGCCGTCTGCCGCGAGTGGTTCTCGTCGCCCATCCGGAGGCTTTCGGCAATGAATGGCTTTAACGGAAGACCGCCGATGTCACGAAGTGCCTTTGCAATCGGCGGCAGCAGGTATTCCCGCATCTTTTTCATATTTTCGGCAATGCCCTCCGAATACAGCCCCCAGCCGGTGAATCCGCCCTGGTAGACCGGGCCTTCCGCCGGAAAGACCGCCGCGGTTTTCCCGTTGTTCCGGTCTTCCACGACCATGAGCGCCACACTCTTCGTGATGATGCCGGTGCCGGAGCCCGAAGTGTTCGTGTCGAGCGCCGCCATGATCTTCAGCTTTCCGCTTTCGACGAGTTTCTCAGCCTCTTCTTCCGTCTTCGCCCATCCCTCGAAGAGGCATGCGGAGATCATGCCGCGCTTGTGCAGGGCGACCATGTCCTCATACGGGATCGGCGGTCCGGAATGCGTGACGGTGTAGTCGTCCATTCCTTCCAGCACTTCTCCTGCCGGCCGGATGTCGGTCCAGACCGGATCGGCGTGGATGAGCATCTCTGCCGCCGCGTCATTCGCGGAAGCGATTTTCTGCAACAATTCTTCGGAATACGTGTTCATTGCACTCCCCCGTTCCTGTCAATCAGGTTTTACGGCAGCTCCCGCTTTCTCTTTGACCAGGAGTTCCGCCGCCTGAAGATCCTGATACAGGCGGACCGCCTGCTCGGACAGCCGGACGTCCGTTTCGTTTTGATAATCTTTGATTTCAGTACCGCAGGACGCCAGCACCGCCTCGAAATCTTTCTTCACTGCCCGCAGTTCCTGCAGCGCACTTTCAGCGTCTTCTTTCACTGCCGTGAGTCCGGCGCCCCCGGATACGGCCTCTTTCTGCCTCCGGATCAGTCGGTCCAACGCTTTTTCCGGCGGGTTTTTCCCGAACAGGAGACCAAACCCGTCCCGTAACGCTGAAAAAGCGGCTGAAATGCGTTTTTCATCATTTCTCCCGAGACTTTCCCCGCCGGAAGCTTCCGTCTCGGAAACGGCCGTTTTTCCGGCAATGCGCCCGAAGACCATTGCAGCAAGGCCGCCGTTTCCGCCGAGGCGGTTCTTTCCGTGAAGACCGCCCGCCGATTCACCGGCTGCAATCAGGCCCGGAACTCTCGTTTTACAGTCCGGGGTGATCCTGACGCCGCCGAGCGACGTATGCGCGGCCGGCGCGACTTCGACCGGCGTCGTCCGAAGATCGATCCCGACCGAAAGATACCGCGTAAGATACGGCTCGTAAATGCCTTCAAACAACGCCGGAGGAACCGCCGTGGCGTCAAAGAACACGCCGCCGTGTTCGGTTCCGCGGCCTGAGCGGATCTCCCGCTCGATCGCATAAGAAAGTGCGTCTTTTTGAATGCGTTCCTGTCCGGCTTCCGATTCAAGGAAGCGTTCGCCGAGGACGTTCCGTAAGACCGCGCCCTCGTAAAGCATCGTCGTGATCAGGCCCTTTCCGGCCGTTTCCGGAGGATACACTGAGACGCAGGGCTCAAACTGCACCTTCGGAAGATCGGTCAGCGAAGCGCCCGCAGAAAAAGCCGCCCAGATCCCGGCGCCGCCCGAATCCCTGCCGTTCGTCGTCACGGCAAACAGACCGGAGTATCCGCCGCTTGCGAGGACCGCCACGCGTGAAAATACAGCAAAAACGCGACCGTCACGCGCCAGGAACCATGCGCCTGAAACGCGTCCGTTCTCTTGAATAAATGACAGCAGCCGCCCGATCTTCTTCGCAAACCGGCCGGACGCAGTGATCCGGTCCGACAGCGCTTTCATGACGACGGGGCCGGTGTCATTGCCGATCGTGGCAATGCGGGGCTTCGAGGAGCCGAGGGAAGTCACGAGACGGATCTTCCCGTCCTCTTCGTCCGGTTGGAGTCCCAGAGAAGCAAAGAGGTCTTCCATGTCCTTCACACCGTCAGTCATGGCACGAACGAGCAATGGATCGTTTTCGTTCCCGCCGGATTTGATCGTGTCCTCATACAGCAATTCGGCACCGTCCCCGTCCCCGGCCGGCCAGGAAAAGCCGTGCATATAGGGAGAAGCGCCGGCGCCCAAGGCGACGAGCGTCACCGAAAGCGCGCTTTCGGCAATGATCCGGTCCGCCGCCGTGAGTCCCGCGAGCCCCCCTCCGATGATGAGAACGTCCGTCCGAACCGTCATTCCCAGATGCCGCCTTTCGCCATGGAGCCGACGTTTTTCGCGAACAGACGCAAAAACCGCGGGTACTCGTCAAACGGGAATTCCCAACGGAACTCGGCCTTCCGCCCGGAGAGTTCTTCCTCGGAAAGTTTCACGTTCATGATCCGCTTTTCCACGTCGATCTCGATCTCGTCGCCTTCCTTGATGAGACCGAGCGGGCCGCCGAGCGCCGCTTCCGGCGAGACGTAGCCGACGCTTAAGCCCGAGGTGCCGCCGGAGAACCGGCCGTCGGTGATGACCGCGCAGGACTCGTACAGTTCTTTGCGACCTTTCAATTCTTCCTGGAACGGGAAGGCCGTCGTGCCGAACCGGGCCTTCAGCCCGAGGAAACGAAGCACGCAGGCGTCGCCCGGCTGCACCTTTCCTTCCCGGAGCGCCGTGAGCCCTTCGTCCAGCGAATTGAAGATCCGCGCCTTTCCGGAAAACTTCCGGAGTCCTTCCGGCACCGCCGCGATTTTTAAGATCGCGCCCTCCGGCGCCAGATTGCCGTAAAGCACGCCGAGCCCGGGATCCCGGGAAACGGGATCTTCCAGCGTCCGGATGACTTCCGTGTCGTAGACCGGTGCGTGTTCGTAGGTTTCCCGGACCGTCTTTCCGGTCACGGTCATTTCGTCCGCAAACAGCGCCGGGAGCAGATTTCTCATGAGTCCCGGCATGCCGCCCGCGAGATCGAACTCCCGGAGCGAATACGGGCCGCCCGGCGCAAGATGCGATAATAACGGGATCTCGTGCGAGGCTTCGTCGAATTCCTTCCACCACGGAAGATCGTATCCCGCCTCGTTCGCGATCGCCGGAATGTGCAAGAATAAATTCGAGCTGCCCGCAACGGCCATGTCCATCCGGATCGCGTTCTTGAACGCGTTCACGGTCATGACATCCCGCGCACGGACGTTCTTTTCGACGAGCTTCATGATCTCCTTGCCGGCTTCGTAGGCGAGACGCAGGATCCGCGAACCGGACGCGTCCATCGAGGCATTGCCGGGAAGCGACATGCCGAGCGCCTCCGAAACCATGCACATCGAATTCGCGGTCGTCATGCTCGTACAGGCGCCGCAGGGCGCCCAGGAATTCTCAATGAGATCCTCGTAGAGTTCCGGATCGAATTCGCCCTTCGCCATCGCGCCGACCTTGTCCTGCGCGTGGATGTGCAGGACTTCCTGTCCGCGGCAGGTGCCGAGCGGCATGTACCCGCCGGTCACCAGGATCGCCGGAATATTGCAGCGCGCGGCGCCCATCAGATGCCCGGGCACGATCGAATCGCAGGTCGAAAGCAGGACCATGCCGTCGAACATATTGCTCTCCGCGGTGAGTTCCACCTGGTCGGCAATGAGGTTCCGGCTCGGCACTTCAATGTACCGCGGATCCTTCATGACCATGCCGTCGCAGACCGCGGTCGTCATGACTTCGACCGGCAATCCGCCGGCCTCCCGGATGCCGTCCTTCACCCGCGCCGCGAGCTTGTCCAGGTGCACGTGTCCCGGATTGTATTCATTCCAGGAATTCACGACGCCGATCAGTGGCTTCCGCTGCTCTTCCGCCGTGTAGCCCATGCCGCACATGAGCCCCTTCCGGCATTCCGATGCCTCTCCGAATTCCCAGTCGCTCCGAAGGTTCGGCATTGTCTTCTTTTCCATCTCAGAACTCCTCTTTCATGCACTCAATGATGCCCGAGACCGACTGCCCGCCGTCGACGGTCAGGGTCTGTCCCACGATGTATCTCGTATTGGCTTCGTCCGCGAGGAACAGGATCGCCGGCACGATGTGCTCGGTCTGCCCCAGGAAGCCGACCGGGATCCGGTTTAAGAATCCCTCGAGGTCTTCCTTCTTGTAGCGGTCTGCAAGTTTCGTCATGATGAGTCCGGGCGCAATGCAGTTCACACGGATGCCGTATTTCGCGACCTCCACGCCGAGCGATTTCGTAAACATCTTGATCCCGCCTTTCGCCGCGGTGTACGGGATCATTTTCCGCTTCACCCAGGTGATGTCTCCGTGGATCGAGCCGATGTTCACGATGCGTCCCGGAATGCCGTTTTCCTTCATGTTCCGGACCGCGCCCTGCGAAAGATACGCCGCTGCGTTTAAGTTCAGCGCGATCTGGCTGTCCCAATAATCTAACGGCATGTCCTCGAATTCGCCGGAAGGGATCTTCAGTGCGCCGCCCGCATTGTTCACGAGCACGTGGATCGTCCCGAAATCCTTCAAAAACCGGTCCATCAAAGAAACCGTGTCTTCCCGGTCCGAAAGGTCCACCCGGTAGACCTCCGCGCGAACGCCGAAGGCGAGGCACTTTTTCTGCACTTCCATTGCCCCTTCAGGCGTTTTGTTGTACGTGATGCCGACGTTGTATCCCTTTTCCGCGAAGGCGACCGCCGCCGCTGCGCCGATCCCGTGCGAGGATCCCGTGATGAGTACGTTTTCTGCCATATCGTTCCTCTTTCCCGTTTTCAGCGGAACAGGTCCGCCAATGATTCTCCCGCATCCATGAGTTTCAGATGCTCCCTGACCGTGTAAAGCGCCATGAAACGCCATGCCGGCACGCCGCAGCCTTCCTTTCGGATGAGGCCGTCCGCGATCTCCGTCATCGGCTCCTTCCGGCACGTTTCAATGAACCGGTGATACGTTTCCACGCGCTCCCTCGAATACCGGAGCGCCTGTTTCACGTTTTCGGTGCCTTCCGCAAGATACCCGATCCCGTCGTAATCGTGCCCGAGCAGAATCCGCTCTATGTCCTCACGCTTTTCCAATTTCGCGAGTGCCGACGCATAATCCGGCAGGCTCTGATAGAATCCGACGCCCTGCGAAACCGTGCCGTTTCCCTGCAGCGAATCGCCGGTCATAAGCGTCCCCGTCTCTGGTTCCAGAAGCGAGATCGCGTCGTCGTCATGTCCGGGCGTGTGCAAGATCTCAAGTTGTCCGCCGACCGCCTGCCCTTCCCGAAGGCATTCGTCCGCGGGCACGCCCTGTAAGAAACTCTGCGGCTTCGGCGAGTTCTCCGGGAACGCCGTCCGGATCCGGATCGCATACGGCACGGGATCCGCGACTTTCGGTGCCGAACGCTCGTACACCGACAAGCGGAACGCGCCGTCACCGAGTTCCGAAAGCCGTTTCAGCCCGCCGATATGATCGCCGTGGCAATGCGTGACCGTCATGTATGATAAATCCCTGACCGTCATGCCGAGTTCCGCAAGCGCCGGAACGAGGATCTCATCCACGTCCGTTTCTGTCGCGCCCGTGTCCACGAGCACCGGCGCCTCGCTTTTCACGAGCGTCACCGACGTGAAGACCGGTCCGAAGGGGATCTTCAGGTAATAAATATTTCCGCAGATTTTTTCAAAACAATGCTCCTGCATTGGATCTCCTTTCCGGCTGAAATGCAGATCACACCGCAACGCCGATCGCGCGGAGCGCCATCGGGATGATGTCGAAGAAGAAAAGAAGCGCGATCACGCCGATCACGAGACTTAAGGCGCGGCGACCGGTAAACTTCTCCCGGAAAATGATGAAGGACAAAAGCAGGGTCGTAAGCACCGAGCCGCCGTTCATGACCGGGAAGAAAAGCGCGGCGTCGAAGGCGCCGGAAAGATACAGATTGAAAATGTTGATCAGCGCGTTCGCGAGACCGCCGATGAGAAGAATCACGAAGACGCGCCTGAAAAGGCTCTTTTTAACGGGCTGTTCTTCCGGCGTTTTCGCCGCTTCCGCCTCTTCTTTTGGGGCATTGCCGAACAGGCGTACCGTCTTCACGATGCCCTTTTTCTTCAGGATCAGAAGATAGAGGCCCGTGAACAAAACGACGAAAAAGAAGGTCAGCAAAAGGTATTCATTGATCTCGGCCGCATAAGGGGACGCGCGATGCACCTTCTGGCAGACGCCGACGAGTCCGTTCAGGATGAAACAAAGGATCGTGAGAAGGAGCCAACGTAAGTCCGCCTTCCTTTTTTCCGGTTCCTTGTCCACCGAGAAAAAGACGCTGACGAGCATGAGAATGATGCCGATGATCTGCCAGACCGTGATCTGTTCGCCGAGGAAAATGACGCCGTAAAGCGCCGGAATGATGCCGGACCCGCTGATGATGATCGACGTCAGTGCCAGCGGTCCGACGGAGAGCGCGCGGGTGTTCAAAAAGACGTTCAAAAACGTGAAGAGACCGAAAAACACGCTCCAGACGAGCGTGAACAGGGAAATGCCCTGAAAACCGTCTCCGATGAGAAAAACGAGAATGACCGGCACGGCCACGATCCCTATGACAAACGTATAAAACACGCCGTCTGCCCTGTTCGCGGCATACCGCTTCGAGTACAGGTTGGACATGGCGCGCCCCACCGCGCAAAGGAACATGGAGACAAATAACAGGATATACGGTTGATTCAGTTTTTCAAGCATGAGACGCGCCTCTCGCCGCCCGCTTTCCAAAAAGGCGTCCCCGAAGAGACGCCTTCAGTAATTTCAATGACTGCTTCTGTTATTCCGACTTTACGCCCACTTATCCTGTTCCTTCGGGATTCGGATACCCATAAGCAGGGGCATGAACTGGTTCGCGAACCATTGCCCGGTCGAGGGCTTGTTCCGGAGCACGACGTATCTCGGCGAATCCGCGCCGCCGCTCTGAAGGAAGATCTTGATGTAGCCCTGATTGTAGTTGTCCCGGCTGTACGGATTCTCGAAAGGCTCGATCCGGAGCGGTTCCGCCGGCGTGTAATTGTTCTCCGGCGTCGCGCCCTTTAAGTACGAACGAGCCACGTAATTCTTGCCGTCCATGTACTGGTTGTTGATCTGCTGCTTTTCCGTTTCCGACAAAGGTTCCGGTCCTTTTAAGAAGTTCATCATGTCGAAGCAGGCCTGACGGTCCGTGCCGTAGCGGTCCAATGCAAGCACGATGAGCGCCGCCACCGCCGCCGGATCCTTTAAGGACGCTTCCGGCAATGCCTTCATTTCCTCCAGGGTCTGCGGCATCTTCTGGAACGTGTAGCTGTAACTCTTCGTTCCCGCGGCTTTCGCGGCCTGATTCACTGCCTGATTAACGATTTCCTTGCTGCCCTGCCTGATCGCAGATCTGAAAAGACTGTCAAATAATCCCATGTCGACCCTCCTGTCATTATATTCCTATTTTCAGTGTACCCTATCCTCTGCCGGAATTCAAGAGAAAATAATCACCGCTCGATCTTGTGGATCGCGAGACCGGACCGAAGTTTCGGCTCGAACCATGTGCTCTTCGGCGGCATCAGAAGCCCCGCGTCCGCGACGCTCAAAAGTTCCTGCATCGAGGTCGGGAACATTGAGATCGCAAGCTTCATGTCCGTATTCACCCGGCGCTCCAGTTCGCCGAGCCCCCGGATCCCGCCGACGAAATCGATCCGCTTGTCCGTCTTCGGGTCGAGAATGCCAAGCACCGGACCGAGGAGACGGTCCTGCAGGATCGAGACGTCCAGCCGCTTCACAGGATCTGCTTCCACCGCTTTCACGACTTCGTCCTTCACCGTCAGGCGGTACCATGTTCCCTCGAGAAGGAGCCCGAACGTTCCCTTCTTTTCCGGCCGGTACGGCGTTCCCTCTTTCGAAACCGCCTCGACCGTAAAGTCCTTCGAGATCTCCTGCAGGAATTCCGCAGCCGTTTTGCCGTTCAGGTCCTTGACCACGCGATTGTAGTCGAAAATGTGCAATTCGCTCTCCGGGAACAGCACGGACAGGAAATAGTTGAATTCTTCATTGCCCGTGTAATCCGGCTTCGCCTCCCGGCGCTGTACGCCGACCTTCACCGCGCTCGCCGCCCGGTGATGCCCGTCGGCAATGTAAGTGTGCGGCACCGCTTCGAAAAGCTTCGTGATCGTCTCGACCGTCTTCTCGCAGTCGATCTTCCAGAACGTGTGCCGGATGCCGTCTTCCGCCGTGAAATCGTAGAGCGGTTCGCCTTCCGTCACCTTCCGGACGATTCCGGAAATCTCCGGCACGTCGCGGTACGCGAGGAAGATCGGGCCGGTCTGCGCCGACGTCGTGCTGACGTGACGGATCCGGTCGAGTTCCTTGTCCGCACGCGTGTTCTCGTGCTTCAGGATCACGTTGTTCAGGTAATCGTCCACCGAGGACAGGGCCACGAGGCCGACCTCACGGATCTCACCCATCTGCAATGCATAAACGTAGTAGCAGGGCGCGTCTTCCTGAACGAAGATGCCGCGCTTCTCGAAGTCCTGCAGCAATTCGTCCGCTCTGGCGTAGACCCGGTCGTCGTAAGTGTCGACCGAATCGTCGAAACCGGTCTCCGCCCGGTCGATGTTTAAGAACGACAGCGGCCGGTCCTTCACGAATTCCTTCGCTTCCGCACGGTTGTACACGTCGTACGGCAATGCCGCGACGTCCTGCACGAACTCCTTCGCCGGGCGCAGCGCCCGGAACGGTTTTAAAACAGCCATGTTTTTTCTCCTTTGCATGAGGAAATGCCGGCAGGTATAAACTCTCATGCCTTTCATTAGTTTTGTGCTGCTCGGGACGTCATGCGATTTTTACCGGTCGAAAACGTCCCTTTATCCTTACCAGTTTGAAGATAGCAAACCGCCCTTGCGATGTCAAGAATTATTCCGTGATGGGCGATGAATTCGTCTCAGGATTCCCGTACCGAAGGCCGGTGTTCTCTCTGCGGTTTCCGGAATCACTCTTCGATTCTTTTCGCTTACGGAATGATGCTCATGCCTTCGACGGTCACGACCGGCACCTCAGTTCCTGCGGGCCGGAACTGGACCGTTTTTTCTTCTCCGGGAAGCAGCGAAAACCAGTTGTCTTCAAAGATCGCATCACCTTCGAGCCGGACGGCGTGGACGTAAGAGGCCGCACGTAAGCGGACTTCCTCTGCTTTGATCTCCGCCTCGATTTCTGCCCGGAAAAGCGGCAGGGTCCCGTCATTGTAAAACGCCCTGTCCGAAGCTTCTCCCGAAACGTCCGCAACGAGCCACCCGTCCTTTTTAGGCGCTTCGACCGGAAGGCGCGTCACGCCCTCCGCCGGGATGACAGCGTTGATTGCTTTTTCGTCCTGCATTGCGCCGTCCGGAGAGAAGCGGTGGACCGTGACCATGACGTTTTTGTCAGTCAGTGATACGTTCGATAACACGAGAGCGCATTGCCCTTCCTTCATTTCAAACGAGGCAAGCACGTCGGATGCGCCCCGCCGGAACGCGTACCACCCGGATTTCGGCAATGCGTAATAATCCTGCAGTGCCCAGCCCGCGGCCGCCGGCCAGCAATCCTCCATCATCCAGAAGACGACGCCGCTGTTGTACCAAAGATGCCGCCGCGCCTGTTCCAACGAAAGCCGCACCATCTCCGCCTGCAGAAACTGCATTTTGAAGAGACGGTCCGCCCCGTTTTGGAACGTGCCGAACAGTTTTTTTGCCGCCATGCATTGATACTGAAAGAGCGTATGGTTCAGATTCGGATTCGACTGCGTATGGTACTCCCACATCGCGTCGTCCCCATAAATTTCCGTTTCCGTCATACTCTTCCGGAGCAGATCCGTGGAGGCCGCGCCGAATACGGGTTCTTCGGCAATGAAGCGTGCAAGAAGCTTCTCATATCTCTCGCGGTAATCCGAAAGCGTGTCCGAAGAATCCTCGAGACAACTCAAGAGGAACTTGATGAACTGCGTGTTGTGCGTCGTTCCGACCGTTTTGGAAGCATACCTGTCGCCGCCGTAGGGACTGGACGGCAGGAATCTTCTCGACGGATCGAGTCGGTTCAGGACCGGCGCAATGACATCGAGCGCGGAAGTCCGCCCGCGGTAGGTCGGAAGCGTATCGTTGCCGCGGACGGCGTTTTCATTGTCGCCGGACCACCAGACGAGGCACGGATGATTCCGCAGCGCTTTCGCAGCGTATTCGGCTTCCTTTCGCAAGGCTTCCTGAAACCAGGCTTCCTCCTCCGGATACTCGCCGCAGGCCATCAGAAAATCCTGGGTGACGAGGATCCCAAGCCGGTCGCATTCCCGGTAAAAATGTTCGGTTCCGAAGACGCCGCCGCCCCAGACGCGCAGCATGTTGACGCCGGCTTCGGCAGCCCGGTTTAAGTGCAGCGTCTCTTTTTCGTCCCGCACTTCGGAGAGGATCGGCTCCACCGGGACCCAGTTCGCGCCGCGGACGAAGATCCGGACGCCGTTGACGAGCAACGTAAAGGACGAGGAGACTTCATTGAAATCATAGGCCTGTCCGCTGGCTGTCTTCTGCAATTTCAGACTGAGCGCGCGTTCTTCGCTCCCTTCCTCATCGATCCGCTCGAGGATCCTCACCGTCCGGATGCCGAAGGGAATGTGCTTCACCTGCGCTCCGACCGTGACTGTCAGGGTATAAAGCGGCTGTTCGCCGTAGCCCCTCGGCCACCAGAGATGCGGGGCGGGAATGTCGAGAATCTCCCGCCTGGTCGCTTCCCGGACGTATTTTTCGCGCCGTACAACTTCTTTTCCGGTTTCGTCCGAAACTGAGAGGATCGCTGTGAACCCCTCCTCGAAACAGCCGAATTTCAGATCACAGACGACCTCTGCGCCGAAATCGTCCACCGCCCGGGTGTAGAGATACGCGTCCTTCAGAAACGGCTCGTCTTCGAACTCGATCCGGCAGGGCAGCTCGATTCCCATCGTGACGAAGCGCATCGTCCAGTCCCAACCGTAACTGCATTGCATCCTGCGGGTGTAAAGGCGCTCTCCCGTGAATGCGTGCGGCCGTTCCGCTCTTCCTTCCGTGCGCCGTATGGGCGATTCAAAAACGAGTTCCAGCTCGTTTTCGCCTTCCTTTAACACCCCGTCCACCGGGATCCGCTGTTCAATGAACATGTCGTCGCATTCGGCGACGGCGGTGCCGTTCAGTTTGACGGTGCAATACGTATCCAGCGATTCAAAAACGAGGACTGCATTTTTCCGTAGGCGTTCCACAAAAAAAGAGCGCCGGTAGATCCAGTCTTCCCGCTCGATCCACTGCGCCTTGTCGGCATTGTCCCGCCAATAAAGATCTTTCGGCAGAACGTCTGCCGCCATGAGGTCCGTGTGCACGCAACCGGGCACCGTCGCCGAGAACTGATACCGCCCGTCGGCGGAAGAAGCCTTCCATTGGCCGCAAAGGTCGATCATGGGAGTTCCGTTTTTTCTCGTTTTTTCGGGATCTGTCATTGTGTTTCAACTCCTCTGTTCCGGGTGTTGTGGTCTGAGTTCCACTGCTTCAGACGCCCTCAGCGGATCTCATACTCTTTTGAATTGATCTCCAGACGGTCGTCATCGATCCAACGCACTTCGATCGTCTGAGACTCGTACCACTCTCCCCCATAACACTTCCAGGACTCTTTCTCAAGTATAAAAAGGAGCGTACAGATCATGCGGTCTTTTTCTACCACTTCGACAAACGTTTCTCCGCCGAGCGCGCCGTTATCATAAACGACGACTTCGGCACGATACTTCCCGCTTGGAGAATCCATGGACCGGTCAACGGTCACCGAGCCGAAATGCTTACCGAAAAGCATGGCAAAAAAGAGAAACCCGCCCACCAGGAAGAATGCGGCAATTGACGAACTCGCGACCCCAAATATCGCCGAAGGATTCTTCACATGCAGGATCCCGAGCAGGATACACGCACTCACGTAAAGGGCTGCAAAGATTAATACGACCATTTCCGTCGTTTCGGGACAATTTAAGATCAAAAACGCAGCATTAATCAGGGAGAGCGGCGCATTGATGCCCAAAAGCACCTTCGCGGCCTTGGATTCCAAAGTGATTTTGAAAACGAAGCCGAGCACGACAAAAAGCCCCGTAAACGCAGCGAGCAGGATCGTGTAAACCGGATAACTCGTGAGGCTGAAATCATATCCGAGGCATCGTGAAACTAAGTGTGCCACCGGAAACAGAAGGGTCAGCCCGAACAATACGTATGCAAAAACGGTCAATGTCTTTTTCATCATGCGCCTCTGGTGATGAGTTATAGATGCCTTCCTGCTTTTACCGTAATGGCAAATCATACTGCGGCAGATACCCTATGAAATGCTCAATTTCCTGCGGATCATCTTTAAAGTAAAAAGACGTTTCGTCAATGTTAATATGCTGTTCATCAAACAATTTAAAGAGTGTTTCATATTTCATTGAGAGTCACCGTGGTTCAGGAATACTCTAAGTATTCGTCCATATTGATCTGAGTTAAAAGAACAACTATCTCGATAAATCGGAATTTGTCAATCTGTTGCAGAAGCCATAATTACCGCAAAGCGGTCGAGCGTTTTGTCGTACACAGTAAAACACAGCGCGCCCCACCATTCATGACCCTCGTCGAAATAGTCCGACCAGTCGGTCGTCCATTCAAATACTTCGAGCCCGTCCGTCCCGTTCGGGAACAGGGCTGCGTTCACACGGTCGAAATCCGTGTTACTGAGCCAACCGCCGTTGGGCGG
>JAEEIV010000017.1 GCA_016281555.1 Lachnospiraceae bacterium
ATGACGAAGCGAACGACAGGTACTTCTCCGACGCCAACGGCGAACAGGAGATCACCCTGTCCGCAACGGTCATTCCCGCAGCCGGCCACGTATACGGTCAGCCTCAATGGAACTGGAATGCCGTCAATAACAACATGCCGGAGGTTTACACAGACAGCACAGGCACACATCCGATTTACAGAAACACGGTAAACGTTTCCGAGATCAGAACCGGCGATATCCTCTGCGCCGGCACGGTCATCATCTGCGATATGCAGTGCCCGGCAAACGGCTGGAACTGGTTCCTTTACAGCGATCTTCACCCCTATAATCCGACCGACGGCGGCGGATTGAGCGGTCTTTCCGTAAACGCGTCCGCTCCGAATTCTTATGTTGTCCCGAACGATCTTAAGGTCCTGTCGGTTACCAATCATGAGATCAAAATGGAAGAAAACACGACCGTTCCCGAAGCGGACGCTTCTTCCGGAAACTGGGAGGCGAACGCCGTATTCACCTGCACCGGCTGCACCGATGAAAAAACGGTAAGCGCACAGATCACCTCCGAAGAGTTCGAGCCCACCTATACCGAGAACGGACGCATCGTTTACACCGCAAGGGTGACGTTCAACGGACAGGAATACACCGATGAAAAGGTCGTCAAGACAAGCGATAAGCTTGAATTGCCGGACGCTTCCGCTGTCAGCATCGTGGGCAGGACCCTGATCTTCGATTCCACCTTCTCCGCCCGGTATCTCCTGCGGAAAGACGTTTTCGACGCGTATTTCTCTGCCGGCATGACCGTTTCTTCCTTCACCGTCACGGTGAAGGGAGAGACGACCGATCTTTCCCCGATCTTCACCGCGCCTCAGACCATCACCGTGGACGGCGTCGAATACTACTGGGCGAAAGTGGACGGCATCGCCGCGAAGGATACGGCGACGGAGTTCACCTTCGATCTCGTTTGCTCCTATAACGGCGAAGCGATCACCGATACCTACACCGATTCCGTCAAGACCGCCCTTGAAAAGGCCGCGGAAAGCGGAAGCTCCGCCTTCGTTTCGGCGGCGAACGCCACCCTCGCCTACTGCGCGGCTGCGGCTGCGGCTTTCGGCAAAGACGCGGGCGCCTACGCCTTCGATCCGGTCGATCCGGTCACCGGCATCACCGAGATCGAGAATTACACGGAAGGCAGCGGCATCCTCACCTTCCGCGGCACGAGCGCCGTTATGAAAGACGAACTCGCGCTCCGCTTCTGGGCGGCTCCCGGCGAATACGCCGGCTCGATCGACGATCTGACCCTGAAAGTCAACGGCGTCGAGGTCGACGCCGAGCGGGAGATCAACGGCGGATACTTTGTCTTCCGTGTCTCCGTGCCGATCGACCGGATGCAGGATCCGATGACCGTGGAGCTCTTCCTGAACGGCGAAAGCGTTTCCAACCGCTTTACCGATTCCGTCATGAACTACGCGCTCTGCCTGTCGCTCGATTCCTACGGCTTTGACGCCAAGTACAAGGCGCTCGGCCGCGCGACGATGGATTACATCGCCTATACCAACGCCTATCTCACTTCCGCCGTGTGATCCCCCTTATCCTTCAAAGCCCGCGTGCCTCAAGGCGCGCGGGCTTTTTCATCGCGATTTGAAGGACAAAAAAGCCGCCGGCCGGCGGCTTTATGCTCTCTTTATTTTTTCATCCTTTCGAACGCGTCTTCCGGCGCAGCCTCAAAACAAAAAAATACGCAAACAGGATAATTTTGTTCCGTTCAAATCTTGATTTCCGAATTTTTTTTTGATACAATATATTCGCTTTATTATGCCCACACGCAAAGCAGATGTTTTTGGATCACTGTGATCCGATTCTGACAGAAAGGAGAGCCATCTCCTGCCGCGACTGAAGTCACGGGTCTCAGATGGCTGATCTGATGAAGAAAACAGGAATCATCATAATCAACGTTCTCATTATGATCGCGATCCTGGCTTTTGTTGCGGTTTATTCCGTATTCGAAAACAGGAGAAACCAAAAAAGGCAGACCGAGCATTTTGAAAACACCACGATCGCAATGGAACACGTCACCGAAAACTATCTGGAAGGGGAGCAGCGGATCTGCGACGTCTGGGCGCGGTATATCAACAGCCGGGAAATGTCCATGGAAGAAGCGGCCGATTTTATCCGCATTTCTCACGTGATTCCGAACGCGTCCGCTCATCTGATCTATCTTGACAGCAAAAAAGGCATATCGACGCGGCCTCATCTGGGGACCGACGACGACTACGCGGCATCCTACCAGGGTTTGGAATTCCTGAACGACACGTCGTGGATAACGGATACCGGAAGAGCCATCAATATCTCGCGCGCCTATACGAATCCGTTGAACGGCGAACAGTCCATTGCTTTCTGCAACAAGATCACGCTCCGCGATCCCGGCGACGGGACCGCAAAGGAAGCCGTTCTGCTCCGCGTGATGCCCATATCCGAACTGGAACAGAAATGGACCTTCCCGCAGGAGGGATTCGAGAACGCGGAAATATCGCTGATCGATTACGACGGCGATTATATCATAAAGAGCAAAACGTTCAAGAATTCGAACTTCTTTGAATTCTATAAATCGTATAACCCAACGGATCCTTCCGTTCTCGAGGCTCTGCACGCAAAGATCACCACCTCCACGGGATCCGTTACCTTCCTGAACTCCCGTGGAGAAGAAGTGCTCCTTGCTTTCACGCCGATCGCCGAATCGGTCGAGTGGACTTTCCTGAGCCTCATTCCGGCGTCGGATCTGAACGAAAGCGCGCAGAACTGGCTCCTGATCGGGGTCATTTCCGCCGGACTGCTCCTGTTGCTCGTGATCGATCTGCTTTTCGTTCAGCATTTCAACAGGAAACTGCGGAAAGCGGCGATGGAAGCGGACTCCGCCAACAAAGCGAAAACCGATTTTCTTTCCACCATGTCCCACGATATCCGCACTCCGATGAACGCGATCGTCGGGCTGACGACGATTTCGCAGAAAAATCTCAACGACGTCGAGGCAACGAGAGAAAACCTTCGCAAGATCAGTCTTGCCGGCAATCATCTGCTGACGCTGATCAACGATATTCTGGATATCTCAAAGGTGGAAAGCGGGAAATTCAATTTATCCCCGGTGACGTTTTCCATAGTGGAAACAGTCGAAAACCTTGTCAATCTGTCTCAGCCGATGGTCAAAGAGAAAAACCTGGATTTCAATTTCCGTGTCAATCGGATGGAGAAAGAATATCTGTATGCCGATCAGCTCAGGTTGAATCAGATCTATATCAATATCCTTTCCAACTCCGTCAAATACACGGAGCCCGGCGGCAGCGTCAACGTGGATATGCGTGAGGATGACAGTCCGGTCTCCGGCTGCGTAAGGCTGACCTATCGGGTATCCGACACCGGGATCGGGATGAGTCCGGAATTCATGGAAAAGATGTTTCAGCCGTTTTCCCGCCAGACGGACAGCCGCGTGAACAGCATTCAGGGCACCGGACTCGGTCTTACGATCACAAAGAAGATGGTCGATCTGATGGGCGGAACGATCGAATGCCAGAGCGAACAGGGCAAAGGAACGACCTTTACCGTCGTCATCGACATCCCGGTCTCCGACAAACAGAGAGATCAGATGAAACTCGACCCGATCGACGTGCTGGTCGTCGACGACGATGACGTTCTTCTTCAAACGACCGCGGATACGCTCGCTTCGCTGGGCGTTACGGCGGAATGCGCGAAGAGCGGCGCAGAGGCGATCGGTATGATCTCGGATCGCCATCAGAGAGGAAGAGACTACAGCGTTATCTTCATCGACTGGAAGATGTCGGGAATGAACGGGATCGAAACGGTGCGCCGGATCCGGTCGGAAATAGACAAGAAAGTTCCCGTTCTGGTGGTTTCTGCCTACGACAGATCGGAAGTTGAAGAAGAGGCTAAAAACGCGGGCGCCGACGGATTTATCAGTAAGCCCCTTTTCCGGTCCACGCTTTATGATAAGATCAGCCAGATTCTCGGTAAAGAAACAGGATCCGCGGAGCCGGAAGACGATTATTCGGATCTTGAAGGATTGCACGTCCTTGTGGCGGAAGACAACGAGATCAACTGGGAGATCATACAGACCCTTCTCGGTATGTTCGGCATCACCGCGGACCGGGCGGAAAACGGCCGTGTTTGCGTTGATATCATGAGAAATGCCGAGGAAGGACGTTACGAACTGATCTTTATGGACGTGCAGATGCCGGAAATGAACGGACTGGACGCCACAAGAGCGATCCGCAAACTGGATAACGAGTGGGCCGCGTCGATACCCATTATCGCAATGACGGCGGATGCGTTTTCCGAAAATATCACCGAATGTCTGAATGCGGGTATGGACGGGCACATTGCCAAGCCCGTGGATATCAAACTTGTTATCAAAGAAATCCGAAAGATAAAAGAAAGGAAGACCCAATCATGAAAAAGATCTTCAGCATTATTCTGGCGTTGCTTATGCTCCTCGGTTCAGTCGCTTGCAGTTCCGGAGATCAGAACGAAACCGGTACCGAAATCGAAAAAGAAGAGGGTTTTGCGCCCAGATTGGACCAGTCGACCGTATGTGCGATCAGCGTAGTGGGCAGCTACAGCAATTTCGAAGCTCTTGAAGCCGCGTTTGACCGCTTTAACGAGTTTTACCCGAACGTTGAAATGAGCTACACGAAAATCGACGGCAGCTACAATGATATGATCGCCACCGTCCTGAACGGAAACGACTCGCCGAACATTTTCTTTTCGTCCAGATCCATGATCGGCAATCCCGCATACGACGAGGTTTTCGCTCATATGGAAAACCTTGCCGACGCTTCTCTCGGCCTGGATCTCGACTGCATCCGTCCCGGTCTTCTGAACCGTGATTCTCAGGGGCGCGTGCTGATGGTCCCGATCTTTTCTACGTCCTACGGGATGCTGATCAACAACGATCTGTTTGAAAAAGAAGGGCTCAAGGTCCCGTCGACTTTGCAGGAGCTTTTGGACGTTTGCGCGTCGTTCCGTGAAAAAGGATACGAAAGCCCGATGATGGGATACAGCGCAAAGTCAAACGGCAGCTTAATGAATACCGTCGCTTATCCGGTCTTTGCGGGAACGCTTGCCAAAAATCCGGAAAAGGTCGCTCTCGCCAATCAGTGCGATCCCGCGGCGGGCGAATATATGCGTCCCGCTCTCGAAACGCTTTCTCAACTGCTCGATAAAGGATGCATCGATCTGGAGAAATGCGCTGAGATCGGTGATAATTATACCGCGGTCATCCTTCGTTTCTTCGAGGGAGACGTTCCGATGATGATCTGCACGGGCGACACGGTTTCGGGCACAGGCAAGCGCGAAAGCCAGTCGGAAGCCTTTACGGCGCACCCGTTTTCCTATTCCTTTGCTCCGATCCCGACGACGGACAAGGGCGGATATTTTCTTGACAGTACTTCCATTCAGTTTTCCGTCAACAATTCCTGCGACAATCTGGATATGACGAATGAGTTTATGCGTTTCCTCATCTCGAAAACGGAACTGAATCAGATGGCTTCCGTCAAACGTCTGATAACGCCGTCGAAGGATCTGTCTTTCGATAAGGTCTACGCTCCCGTCAGCGCAGTCTCTTCGGATCTTATCGTCTCACCGACCGCGCTCGGGATCGAAGATACGCTTTTCGCTCAGATCCGCATCGCCTCTTATAAGGTCGGAAACGGAGAAATGACGATCGATGAAGCCGTGGCGCTATACGGAAGCCTTGAATGATCGCCGTATTTCAATACGGTCATCCGATAGGGATTCGGCTGACCGGGCGTACTTTTGGTGTTCTCGGCTCTGTTCTGAACCTTTTTTATCCGTCTGCAACAGCGGCGTGACGGTGATCGGACCGTAACGGCTTCATCCGGGACGGGAGATAAAAAGAAAAGGAGAAAGCGGGATGAGCGAAGGAAAAACGGCGCTGAAGCGGATGGCGGTCTATTCTCTCTTTCTGGCGATCAATATCCTCCCGTGCGCGAGCGTGATCAAAGTGCCCGTATGATAGACCGGATCCGTGCGGGCGGATGCTCATGAAAAAAGGGGTTTCGCTTTGGAGAACGGTTCGAGGATCAAGCTTCTGATGCCGGATGAAACCTTCGGACTTTCCCGGTGCGAACGGTTGCGGGAAGAACTCGCGATGCCGTTTGGAAATGAGTCGGGACCGAGGCGGAATCGGTTTTGCCGCACGTTTTCGAAGGAGGGAAAAGAATGAAGGTCGCTTTGCGTAAAAACGCCGCGCATATCCTTGTCTTTTTCGCTGTCGTTTTCTCTCTCGCGCTCGTTTCCTGCGCGGCAAACGGGTTCGGATACGAGCACGATCCGAGGCTCAACCCCTCCGCGATGGCCGATATCGTTGAAGACGAAAACGCGATCTACGGCTTCCGCCCGAACGGCACGGGAAGCCTGAAGGCTTACGCGGAATACGACTGGAGCGATCCCGAAGTCGTAGAGCAGGGAAGGCAGGACCGCATCGCCTACCACGAGAGCATGTCCGAAATGTATCGGATGCTGGACGAGATGACGGCGGAGGGAAGAGATATCGAAACGATCGCCCGCGCGATCAGCGCAAAGCGCAACGAGCTGCGTCTTGCAGCTTACAAGGACGATCCGGAAGGCCTCGCGCAGGTCAAGGCGCGGAACCTTGAAAAATACGGCCACGAAGAAGGCCCGCTCCCCGATGAGCAGTTCGAAAAGTACCGGTCCTGGGAAATGGTGCTCAGCAAGGCTTTCAGCACCAACTCCGGCATGGACGCCTGCCTCGGACTTTACGACGACTACTATGATCTGTACGTCGCCTCGGGCGAGGTCGCCGGTGACGACGCGTCTCAAAACGGCGTGACGACCGCGATCGTCATCATCGCCGCCGCCGCGGTCTGCCTCACCGCCGCCGCAGTCTTTCTCATCGTCCGCAAAAGAAAAACCGCTGAGAGCAAATAACGCGTTTGCACGATCGCGCGTGAATCCCGGAGCAGCTTCGCCTGCTCCGTTTTTTCTTCGGCGGGAAAGCCCGGACGGGGACTTTTTTGGGCGAATATCTTGACATTTCGCCTCAATCGGTGTAAATTGATAGAAGGAAGTTTATCCTGTTTTATTTGATGCAGACGGGACCGGAGTCCCTTCGGTGCGTATTTTTACGTTGCACAGACGTGGAAATAAATCTATCTAATGAATAAGGAGAAAAGAAATGAAAAAACTCATCGCGCTGTTCATTGCTATCGTTTTTGTTCTTTCGCTCGCAACGGCCTGCGGCGAGACGGAACCCGCCGCGACCCAGGAACCTGCCGA
>JAEEIV010000018.1 GCA_016281555.1 Lachnospiraceae bacterium
GAAACACAGGGGCGCAGGCGTGCGAGCGGAGAAAAGAAACAGATAAACTTGAATTTGTCACTCTTCCAGCTTGGTCATAGCATATTCGTATGTCCCGGCGTCGACGAGTTCTTCCCAAACATCCTCGTTGTAATAACGGACAGTCGTTTCACCGGTAATGTAGTCATTATCAAAGGTCGAGTTGGTCCCTTCGGGAATAATTACCTCAAAACCTCTTTCAAAAGCGGATTTTACAGTACAGTCAATACAATAATTCGTCTGGAGGCCGATGATCATCAGGCGTTTGTCATCCTGATGCTCCATATATTCTTTAAACTCCCTGTTTCCAAAGCAGCTGTTAATCGTCTTGACAAAAACCTTTTCTTCCTCTTTTGGCGCGATCTCATCAACGATCTCAAAATCCTCGTCCCCCACCGACATGCCGCTGCCAGGACCCGCATCATGCTGAACAAAGATCACTTCAACGCTATTCTTTCTGGCCGCGTTGACCAGTCGAACAGTTCTGTCTATGAAAGTATCGAAGGCATACAGCTCCTCGTCAACCAGTCCCTTCTGCATATCCACAACCAGTAAAATCATATCTTCCCATCCTCCTCTGCAAATGCCGATTTGTCTTTAAGTGCCATTGCCTCTGCTCACTTCATACAGTAAAATCAAGCGAATGGCCCTTTTTACTGCACATCCGCTCCGACGGCGGATCTCGCCCTACTTCAGCAATTCCTCCAGCACTCTTCCGTCCGCGTCCGGGAGGTCGAAGCCGAGCACTTTCGCCCAGGTCGGCGCGCCGTCAATGAGGCGCGCGTCCGGAAGGAAGGCGCCCGCCCGAAAAGCCGGTCCCGCCGCAGCGATCGGCGGACGGGGCGCCTTATCCGGATGATAGCCGTGGCTTCCGAGTTTCGCGGGCGGCGTGAGATACGGTCCCGTCCACTTGTCCGAGAAGCTTGTCTTGCCGTCCGTCTCCAGCATGAAACTGAACGGTCCGTCGTATCCCATTTCCGCGGCTTCTTCCCGTGTATAGATCCGGGAATAGCCCATGCCGAGATATGACTGCAGCAAATCGAGCACCGCCGCTTCGTTCGCAGGATCCTTCACGAAAACCCGCGTCGACATCCCGGTGGAATGGGACCACGCCTTCCATGAAAGAAGGTTTCCGGCTTCATCCACCTCGGCAAACCCGAAGTTAGCAAAAAGGACGTTCACACGGGCATTCCGTTTTACGTCCATCTGGCCGTGATCCGCGGTCACGACGACGTTCGTCCGCTCTTCGGCTCCGGACTCCCGAACGGCGTCCAAAATAAGTTTCAGGGTTTCCTCGCATTGATCGAGCGCGTATTTCACTTCCGGTGCGAAAACGCCGTACTTGTGCCGCGTCGCGTCCGGATGCCGGCCGTGGAACAAAAGCAGGTCCGGCGCATATTTACGGATGATGTTCGCCGCCGTGTGCGCATTGAACAAATGCACTTCTTTCTGGACGCTCCGGCAATGGATCTCCGATTCGCAGACTTCCTTCCAAAGCGTTTCCGGCGTCCCGGTCAGCAAGTATTGCTCGCGGAATTCTTCATCGGTTTTCGCTTTGGTCCCCGCGATCTCCGCCACCAGGTAATCCACGTGCGGGTGGCGGGCCATCGTCGGCCAGCCGATCGCAGCCGTCGCCTTTCCGGCTTCCCTGGCCCGGTCCAGAATGTCCGGCACCCGGTAAACGTCGTGATACCAGTTCCACGCGGGATCGGGATTGCCCGGATCGAATTCGAGATTCGACAGCACACCGTGTTTCGAAGGCCAGCAGCCCGTCGCCATCGTGGCGTGGCAGGGATAAGTCAGCGTCGGATAGATGCTCTTTACGTGCTCCACCTGGGCCGCACGTTCCAGAAACGCCCCGAACACGGGCTTCGTTTTCAAGTAATCGAGATCCTCCCGGACCAGTGCGTCCATGGACAAGATGATGATTTTCTGATCGTTCATGCCTTTCTCACTCCCCCGCTTCCGCCGGGCGGTCCGCCTGCATTTTGAGCTGTGCCTCGACGAGGTTGTAATAGATCCCCTTCTTTTCGAGCAGTTCCGCATGCGTGCCCATCTCGGCGATCTTCTTCGAATCGATGACGATGAGTTTCGTCGCGTTTTTTAACGTCGACAGCCGGTGCGCGATCGCGATCGTCGTCCGGTTCTCGATGAGCCGCTCGATCGCCTGCTGGATCTGGTATTCCGATTCCGTATCGAGCGAAGCCGTCGCTTCGTCGAGGATCAGGATCCTCGGGTCGGCGAGCAATGCCCTCGCGATCGAGATCCGCTGTCGCTCGCCGCCGGAAAGGGTCGAGCCCTTCTCCCCGACGTACGTATCGTAGCCGTCCGGCAACTTGCAGATGAAATCGTGTGCATTGGCCGCCTTGCAGGCCGTAATGATCTCCGGAAGCGCGGCGTCCGGCTTCGCAAACCGCAGGTTCTGCAGGATCGTGCCGCTGAACAGAAAATTCTCCTGCAGCACCACGCCGATCGAGGAATGGTACGTCTCGGGATCCCAGTCCCGAAGATCGACGCCGTCCACCGTGATCTTTCCTTCCGAAACGTCGTACAGGCGCATGATGAGGTTGATGAGTGTCGTCTTGCCGGCGCCGGATTCACCGACGAGGCCAAGCATTTCTCCGCGCTTCAGTTCAAAGGAAACGTCCTCCAGCACGTGTTCGTACGCTTCATAGCCGAAGGTCACGTGCTCGACCTTGATCTCGCCCTGCACCTCTTTCTTCACGGGGTGTTCGGCCCGTTTCATCGTCGGCTCCTCCTCCAGAATGTCGGAGATCCGGTTCATTGCCGTGATGAGTTCCATGATTTTTCTCGGCAATCCGGTCATCCACGCAAGCGGGCCGAAAATCAGGGACGTATACGTCGTGTACTGAAGCAGTTCTCCGGGCGACATCCGGCCGAACAGCACGTCCCGGCCGCCGAAATAGATGGCGAAGAACGTCCCGAGCGCCATCAGGAAAGTGATGAGCGGGTACAGGATCGCGAAGAACCGCTCGTTTCTGGTCTGGATCTTCCGGAATTCGTCCGCTTCCTTCCGAAACGCTTCTGCCTCCTTCTCCTCCTGCCCGTAGGATTTCACGACTTTCATACCGGACAGCACGTCCTGCAGCCGGCTTTCCAAGGCGTCTTCCTTCCGGTACTGCGCATTGAAGATCCGGTGGATGTGTCCGAAAAACAGTCCCATGATCACGGTCACAGTCGCAATGCTAAGGAAGGAAAACAGCGTCAGCAGCGGATTCATGATGATCATGAGGGTGAACACCGTCAACATGACCACGAGCGTGCTGAACATGCCCGCAAACACTTCCGACATGAACTCGAGGATACGGTTCGTGTCGCCCTGAATGCGGTTCATGATCTCTCCGGCCTTTCTCCTGTGAATGAAATCCATGCCGAGCAGCTGGAGCTTATGATACATCCGTTCCCGGAGCGACCGCCCGATGTCGGCGCCCATCCGGACCGAAAGATAATACTGCGTGGAATCGAGCGCGATCATGACGACCGTGGAGACCGTCATCAGTATGAGAAAACGGATGAGGTCTCCCATGCCGCCGGTTTCCGGATGGGACAATGCCCCGTCCACGAGTTCCTGCTGAAGTTTCGGCCACCAGGCAATGAGTCCCGCGACCGACATCGTGCAGAGCGCAATGATGACGAGTGTCTTCCATTGCCCTTTCATCATGCCGAAGAACTGTCGGAGATAATAGAACTGGCTGCTGCAATGCGGGCATTTTTCCGCACCCTGGTAGGCACGCCCGCACTTCGGACAATAGAGTTCCCGCTCATGGGAAACGACCTTGCCCGGCTGCTTTAAGGCGAGTTTCTCCGCCCCGGCCGCCGCATAGGACACACGGATGATGTGCCGCATGCTGAACGAAGCCAGATAGATCCATGTGCCGTTCTTCTTCCCTTCCAGAATGCCGGAATGTGCTTCGGCGTTCACGCGGATCCTGGAAAACGACGACAGTTCGTGGGCTTCCAGAATGCCGCTCTTCCGGACGACGTACAGCCGCTCCGGAGAGACGATGATCCATCCGTCCGAAATGAACCGGTTTTCATGGATGTCGAAAGGCACCGCATATTCAATTGTCGTTTCCGGCGGCAGCAGCCGTAAGATCTCCTGTCCCGGATCCATCTTGAGATTCATCGTTATTACCGTCTTTTAAATATACAGTTCAAACTGCCTGAGTTCGCGGTTCGACAGGGCATAGATGTCTTCCACGTCGTACCGGTTTCCGTCGAGGTCGGTGATCCGGTAATAGCCGCCGCCGATGTGCGCGACGGAATTGCCGCCCGCCCGGATCGTGAACCGGACCGCACCCGCATCGGTTTCCGCGGTGAAGTAAACGTGTCCGTATTCCTCCCTGATCTTGATGAACTTCCGGATCTTCGGCGTGAAATACCGCATCAGCAGTTGCTTTTCGATCAGCGTTCTCGTGTTGCCGTCAAACTCGGAAAGGTCATAAATGATGCCGATCTCCGGCGCCTTTTCCGTCGCCTCGCGGATGGACAAAAAGCGGTCCTTTTCCGTATTCGGGAACATCCGGTACACGCCGACGCGCTCGTATTCCTTTCCGTCAAATTTCAAACTGAGGAACCCGCCGCCGTTGTCAGAAAACACGGCTTTGTCCGGCGTCAGTTGTTTCATTGTCAATAAGTCGTCCATACTTTGCCTCTTTCACATATCAGTCGTTGATCCGGAGCGACAATGCATCCGTCTGCATCTTCATGAGCCGGTAGAATTCGCCTTCCGCCCGGATCAGTTCCTCATGCGTGCCGCGTTCCGTGATCCGCCCGTCTTCCAGAACGATGAGTGCGTCCACGTTTCTCAGCGTCGACAGCCGGTGCGCGATCATGATCGTCGTCCTTCCTTCCGAAAGGGACTCGATCGAACGCTGGATCGTCAGCTCCGTTTCCGTATCCACTGCGGAGGTCGCCTCGTCGAGGATCAGGATCCTCGGGTCGGACAGGATCGCTCTCGCGATCGACACCCGCTGCTTTTCGCCGCCGGAGAGGTCTCTTCCCTCCGCGCCGACGATCGTATCGTAGCCGTCCGGCGTCCTGCAGATGAAATCATGCGCGCCGGCCTTCATGGCGGCGGCGACGATCTCCTCCTTCGTGGCGTCCGGTTTCGCATAGGCGATGTTTTCCGCGATCGTCCCGGAGAAAATGTACGTCTCCTGCGAGACCATTGCGACCGCCTTACGAAGCTCTTTGAAGTCGTATTCCTTCACGTTCACGCCGTCGATCTTCACTTCCCCTTCGTCCGGGTCGTAGAGCCGGGACAAAAGGTTCACGAGCGTCGTTTTCCCGGCGCCCGATTTTCCGACGATGCCGAGTGTCGAGCAGGCCGGCACGGTAAACGAAACGTCCTTCAGGATCGGCTTTCCCGGGTCATATCCGAACGTCACCCGCTTAAGTTCAATGCCGCCCGCAATTCTCTCCGGCCGGTAGGGGTCCGCCTTTTCCCGGATCTTCGGCACGGCGTCGATGATCTCAAAGATCCGCTCCGCCGAATTCATTGACCTCGAAAACCAGCGGAACAGATGCGAGAAGTAATCCAGCGGGTCGTCCAACTGATTGATGTAGCCGATGAACGTCACGAGAACGCCGAGTTCCAATGACGTCGTATACAGCACGAAATAGCCGCCCACGGTCCAGACGAGGATCTGCGCGAGCCGTTTGAAAAACATGTAGGAAATGTAGAACCGGTTGTCGTATCCCGCCATCTCCAGCGCGACGTTCCGGACGTTGTCGTTGTACGAAACGAAGTGCCTGTCCTCCGATTTTTCCTTGCCGAAGGCCTTCACGACGCGGGCGCCGGCAATGTTGTCGTGCACGTGCGAGTTCAGTTTTCTCGTGGCCTGATGCGTCCTCGTGTTCACCCGCTGCAGCCCCGGCATCATCCGGAAACTGAAGAAGGTGATGAGCGGCATGACCGTGAAGACGATGAGCGCGAGCCAGGCGTTCAGCCGCAGCATGACGATGAACATGGCAATGATCGACAGGGAATCGATGAGGAAATACGGCAGGCCGTCTATGAAAAGGCTCGTCACGCGGTTCGCGTCGTCGAGCACCCGTGTCATGAGCGATCCGGTCTTGTTGCTGGTGAAGAAATGGAGTTCCATCTTCCCCATCGACCGGAAGACTTCCGTCTTCATCGTATACACGACCTTCGGCACGAGCTTGGCGACGATGACGCCCTGCATCAGATTCAGGAGATGACGAAGCAGCCGCGCTACGATCATGAACAGCACGGTCATGCCGAGCAAAACGAGAAAGCGGTTGCCCGGAACGTCGATGAATTGCAGGAACGATTCGTCCTTCGCCAGGATCCGGTCATACAGGATCGTGCCTGAAAGATAGGGATAAATGAGGTTCAGAACCGCGAGGACGACGTACGTCACCCCGAGCAGGACGAGACGCCCCGCATAAGGCTTCATGTACCGGAGCATACGGAAAAAGACGGAGGACTTTTTCATGCACTTGGGGCAGATCCGTTCCTCCGGATCCGGATAGAGCGTCCCGCAGATCGGGCAATGCAGCTCATCCTCCTCTTCCGGCTCTTCGGTTTCGTCAAACGAGGGATCCAGCGTTTTCTTCAGTTCTTTGATCAGGGAATAGACGTTTTTCCGTGCGGTACCCGAGAAGAAGCAGACTTTCTCCTTCCGGTCTCCGACGGTGACGACCAGGTAATGCCGCGCCACTTCCGGCACGATCTCCGGCTCCTTTATGTCGCGGATCCGGTATTCCTTCGCACCGATGACTTCTCCGGCGTCGTCGTATTCGAGATAGTTCCCGCCGAGTCTGTGAAACCGCACCGTTTCCGTCGCGGTCACGACGTACAGGAGCTTTTCTCCGGTCAAAATGAGGAAACCGGTTTCAAATCCGCCGGTTTCCCCAAGGTCACATTCCGCGAACCCCTTGACGGTCTCCTCTTTGTATGCGTCCGCGAGATAGTTCCGGACGCTTGCAGGCAATTTCTTCGTTGTTTTCATGATTGATCTTCAGGAGGCCCGCGATTCTTTTAAGTTCAGGCCCGTCCGGTCTCCCGGATGAGCCGTTTTAAGAATCCGGCCCGTTTTCTCACCTGACGGAAATCCGGAAAACGGACGGTCCAGTTGACGGGGGTAATGAGGCCCGGAATGTTGATCCGTCCTTCCGCCCCCATGCCGATGAAGTCCTGGACCGGCACGATCGCCGTCTCCATTCCGGACTTCATCGCATAAAGCAGGAACTGTTCCGACTTCGGTCCGGCGGACGTGTCCACGCCGCCTTCCCTCAGTTTTTCGTCATATAACCAGCGTTCGTGATCGTTGAGTTTCTCCCAGAACCCTTCGATCGTGTCATTGTCGTGCGTGCCCGTATATACCACCATATTTTCCGAGGGTTTGAACTTCTCGTCGAGCAGCGTGAACTGCAGGACGTTCATTCCCGGGAAGGCGTAATGATCCCGAAGTTCATAGACTTCGTCTCGGAGCATGCCGAGATCCTCGGCAATGATCTCCGACCCCGGGATCTCCGGGAGCAGACGGTCAAATAATGCATATCCGGGCGCCTCGATCCACTCGCCGTCCACGGCCGTGGGACAGGACGCCGGAATTTTCCAATACGTGTCAAAAGCCCGGAAATGATCGATCCGGATGAGATCGAAGAGACGGGCATTGCCCTTCACACGGTCTCTCCAGAACCGGAAGTCATTGGCTTTCATGTGATCCCAATCGTAGATCGGGTTTCCCCATCGCTGGCCGGTCGCCGAGAAATAATCCGGCGGCACGCCCGCGACGACCGTGGGATAGCCCTCGGAATCCAGCAGGAACTCGTCCCGGTTCATCCAGACGTCGAGCGAATCCTGTCCGACGTAGAACGGGATGTCGCCCATGAGGAGCACGCCCTTCTCGTTCGCGTACGCCTTGATCCGGAGCCACTCGCGGAAGAATTCGTATTGGAGAAAGATCTCGTAATCGACTTCTTCCTTCAGCTTTCCGCGGACGGGTTTCCGCGTCAGGATCCAGTTCTTCTCTTCTTCCGGCCACTCGGTCCACGCGACCATCCCGTTCTTCTTTTTCAGGGTGATAAAGACCGCATAGAGCTTTACCCACTCTTCCTTCACGAAGGCACGGTATTCCCGCGTTAAAGGCCGTTTTTTGAACTCTGAGAAGGCTTTTCTGAAGAAGGGCTCCTTGTAGGCGCGGACCGCCTGATAATCCACGCGGTCGGCACCTTTGCGGAAGGCCTTCGGCCGCGAGGACAGGAGGCCGTCTTCATAGAGCGTATCGAGGTCAATGTAGAGCGTTTCTCCCGCAAACGAGGAGAACGGCTGGTACGGAGATTCCCCGTAGCCAAGCGGATTTAACGGCAGGACCTGCCAGATCCGGACGCCTGCGTCCGAGAGGAGGTCGACGAACCGGTACGCCGATTCCCCGAAATCACCGATCCCGTATCGACCCGGCAATGAAAACACCGGCAAAAGCACGCCCGCTCTTCTTTTCATCTTCTCCGACCTCCGTTCCGGCAAATGCGCGTTCTCCCGACAGCTCGCCTCTTGCGTTCGCTGCTTTCCGTCAGTACAGCACGGCTTCCGACCAGTACAGCTGATGGTAAATGTCCGTCAGACGGTACATGGCATTCGCATGACCGTCCGCGAGTTTCACGCTGCCGACCGTAAGTTCACCGTTCACGACGGTGGAATCGTCTCCGAGCATGTAGGAATCCAGATACTCGCCCTTATAGCTGTAGTAGTCCGCAATGAAGTCGATCTTCTGTCCGTCGGTGAGTTCGGTCAGATTCTTCGCGACGACGCCGACTTCGTCTCCGTAGACCGGGGAGGCGCCGGCGACTCTGCCGTTCGGAGTATCCTTGTCGAACACGACGATCAGGTTCGCCCGCTCGCCGTCCAAGAGCACCGGCACGTGACCGGTAATGGTCCAGTTCTGGCCGTTCTCCGTAAGTTCGTCGAAGTAGTATGCCACGAGCTCTCCGTTGATCGTGAGCCAACGCGCGGTCTCCGGTGCCAGGAGATGACCGTAATCGTCGAAATCGAAGGCGTTGTCGAGGCCGAGTTCAATGTATCCCTCACCGTCGTCATACCACATCGACAGCTGAATATCCGTGATCATCTTCCAGTCGTCCTTCGTGAGATCGAGGTACAGACTGCCTTGCTTTTCGCCGTCCTTCCAGTTCAGCTTCGCAGGATCGATGAGGTGCGCGGAGATGTATTCCGCCGTTTCCTCGTTCGAAAGCGTACGTCCGGTCAGGAAGTCCAGCCCGCCGCCGCCGAGTCCGGAGATCAGCGAAGCCACGTTTCCGAGGCCGGAGGTCGAGGAAGTGCCGGTGCCGCCGAGCGCACTGCCGAGCAGGCTGCCGATCAGGCTCGAGGAAGACGACGAGGAAGCGTTCGTTCCGCCGCCGAGGAGTCCCAAAAGGGAGCTCGAGTAATCCGCCGTGCCTCCGGTCGCGACCTGTCCGGAAACCTCCATCGTCGCGAACTCCTTCAGAAGCTTGCCGTATTCATTGTCCATGCCGATCGCGTTGTAGGTCGAGATGGCCGAATCCACGTTTCTCGAAGACGAGTACGGGAAGTAAATGGATACGCCGTAGGAGTTCGTCATGTCGGACGATGTCCGGTTGTACTTGATCGCCGAAAGCAGGGCGTTCGCCAGGGATTTCGACGAGTCCGTACCGAGATTCAGTGCAAAGTGCACGAGGTCGATCTGATCGATCCGGGAAGCCCGGGCAAATTCACGGGTATTTCCTCTCGCGCTTGCGACTTCCTCGTATTTCTTGTCAGTGATGAGCTTCGTGGTTTCTTTTGCGAACGTTTTCAGTTCGGCCGGGATCGTCGCGGAAAACTCCGCCACGTCAATGACCGACAGGGTCGTGCTCTGTCCGCGGCAGGACTTGTTGCATTCCTCCACGAAATCGTCGCAGATCGTCTTGCCGAGCGTCGGCGTGTCGATCGACGGATTGTCGTTCAGCTTGTTCAGCCAGTTCGTGTAATACCAGCCGACGCCGGGTTCGGATTCCTCGGACGCGATCATGTAGTCCGCGTAGGGCTCCAGCATGAGCGCGGTTTCCGCGGTTGCCATCAGACAGGCGTCGAAGCCGACGAAATCGAATTTGACGCCGCCCGCCTTCAGGGCGCTCGCGATCTGGTCGAGTTTCATTGCGCCCGCGTTCGGGTTCTTCTCGTCATAGCCGTATCCGGAAACCGATCCGCCGCCGTGATCCCAGAGGATGAGGTCGTAGCGGTTCGCCGGGAAGTTCTTCTTGCAGTACTTGATGAAGCCGGTCAGCGTGTTCGGATCGACCATGCTCTTGTTTCCGTCGCTCTTTTCGAGCACGGCAATGCGGGTCTGCTTGGACGCTTCGTCGTACTTCACCTGCAGGATCATGTTGTCCGTCGTCGAAATGCCGGAAGTCTTCCACTGTCTGCAGCCGCCGGTGTAAACGATGAGGTTGATGTTCTCGCCGACGGTCGCCTTCGCCATCTCTGAAAGGTCATTGGATCCCATGCCGTACTTCGACTCGAGGTCGGTGCCGCACATGTAGACCATGATCGTGTTCACGTCCTTCTTCTTTCCGAGGATCGTGGTGTATTTGTCTCTCGCGCCGGATGCAACTTCTTCGTTCAGCGTGCCCGTGTTGTCCTTTCCGAGCCAGGAGTTATACGACGAAGACGAGGAGGTCGAGCCCGTTCCGAGGAACGAACCGCCGCCGCTGCCGCCTAAAAGACTCGAGATCCCCAGGTTCCCGAGCACAGAGCCCATGTCGCCGGTGGACTGTCCGATCAGGCTGCTTAAGATCCCGCCGCCGCTGCCGCCGAGACAGGAACTGAGTCCGATGCCGGAACTGCTCTGGTTTCCTCCGGTGAGGCAGGAGAACAATCCTGTACCGCCGCCGAGCAATGCCACGATGATGACCACAATGATGATCGTCTTAAAATTCAGGCATCCGCCGCGCGTCGCAGAGGAAGAGCTCGAAGAAGACGACGAAGACGAGGAACCGCCGGTCAGAAGATCGGTCAGAATCCCGCGGTCTCCGTTTTCTCCTGCCGGACGTCCGCCGTTACCGCCACTCGGTGAACCGTACTGTCCGCCGCCCGTGTATCCGCCGGAAGTATTTCCCGGTCTCGTTCCGGAAGGTTTATGCACTCCGCCGCCGGAAGCATGCGTTCCGCCCTTGCGGCCGCCGTTTCCGACCGGGCCCGTTCCGAGGCCCGAACCGCGCCGGTGCACCAATCCGCTGCCGGAACCCGATTTCGAAGATCCTGACGATGAATTAGATTTTCTTTCTGGCATTTTCTTGTCTCCTTACTGCATTGTCACTGCATTTCATACATTGCCTGATTCGGCATCCCTTAGTTCGTGTAATTGTCGAAATAGCCCTGAATGAGGACGACCGGCGTTCCCTTGTCGCCGGAACCGCTCGTCAGGTCGGAAAGCGAGCCGATGAGGTCGGTCAGCTGTCTCGGCGTCGTGCCTTCGGAAGCCATCTTTCCCTTCAGGTCCGCATCCTTCTGTTTGATCCGTGCCGAGATCGCTTCCTTCAGGGCCTCGCCGGTCAGATCCTTGAAATCATTATCGGCAAGGTATTTGAGCTTCAGTTCGTTCGGCGTGCCGATGAGGCCGTCCGTGAAAGCCGGGGAAACGACCGGGTCCGCAAGTTCCCAGATCTTTCCCTGAGGATCCTTGAACGCGCCGTCGCCGTAGACCATGACTTCGACGTGCTTTCCGGTTGCCTGCAGGATCTTCGCCTGAATGTCGAGAACGAGCGGCTTGCAATCCCGCGGGAACAGCTTCACCTTCGATTCGGTGGACTTGTTCGTGCCGAGCAGACCGTACTTCTCGTTGTAGCCGGAGCCGTTCACGCTTGCCGTCATGATGTCGTCCATTCCGAGCACGATCTTCGCGCCGGCTTCCTTCAGGATCCGTTTCGAACGCGCCCTCGTATGGATGTCGCAGGTGATCACGACGTCCGTATAATTCAGGATCGCCTTCGCCTGATTTGCGAACACGAATTCGCATTCCGCACCGGATTCCTTCACGAGCTGCTCATAGTAGGCCACGTAATCCATGCCGGTAAAAGGATGGAGATGATATCCGAATTTCTCGCGGTATTCCCGGAGGCTCAGAACGTCCGAATACGGATTCACGCCTGCCTGCTCCACGACGTCGAGGGGCACGAGTTCATTGCCGACCTCGTCCGCCGGATAGGAAAGCATGATGACGACCTTCTTCACGCCGCTCGCAATGCCGCGGAGGCAGATCGCGAAACGGTTTCTGGAAAGGATCGGGAAAATAACGCCGACCGTGCCGCCGCCGGTTTTCGCCTTCACGTCTGCAGCGATGTCTTCCACCGTGCAGTAATTGCCCTGAGATCTCGCGACCACGGACTCCGTCACGGCAATGACGTCCCGGTCCCGAAGACTGAATCCCTCGAACTTCGCCGCTTCAAGAACGCTCTCCGAAACGATTTCGGCGAGATCGTCGCCTTCTCTGATGATCGGGCAGCGGATACCCATGGATACCGTACCGACTCTTCTTTCACCTGCCATAATTATCACCTCTTTCTGCCGCGCCTGTTTTATTTCATCACGGCCCTATGGAAGACCTTCTTGCCCTTTTTCAGAATGACGCCGCCTGCCAGTTCCTCTTTCGTGAACTTCCGGTCGATCGAGGTCACCTTTTCCTGATTCGCGCTGAGTCCGCCCTGGTCAATGAGACGGCGTCCTTCACCGCGGCTTTCAATGAGTCCGCATTTCTGCAGGAGATCCATGACCGCAATTTCTCCGTCCGGAAGATCCGCTTCCGTAAGCTCGGTCGTCGGCATGTGCGTGTCGTCGCCGCCGCCTGCGAAAAGGGCGTGCGAAGCCTCCCGCGCCTTCACGGCTTCTTCCTCGCCGTGCACAAGCTTCGTGAGTTCGAACGCGAGCACTTCCTTCTTTTCATTGATCCGGCTGTCGTCCCAGCGATCCATTTCCTCGATCTCTTCGAGCGTTAAGAAGGTCAACATGCGGATGCACTTCATGACGTCTGCATCGCCGACGTTCCGCCAGTACTGGAAGAACTCGAACGGCGTCGTCTTCTCAGGGTCGAGCCAGACCGCGCCGGACTGCGTCTTGCCCATCTTCTTGCCTTCGGAATTCAAGAGCAGCGTGATCGTCATCGCGAACGCGTCGTCGCCTTCCTTTCTGCGGATGAGTTCCGTCCCGGCGAGCATGTTGCTCCACTGGTCGTCGCCGCCGAACTGCATGTTCACGCCGTAATTCTGATGCAGGTACCAGAAATCGTAGGCCTGCATGATCATGTAGTTGAACTCGAAGAAACTCAATCCCTTCTCCATCCGCTGCTTGTAGCATTCCGCGCGGAGCATGTTATTCACCGAGAAATGCGTGCCGACTTCCCGGAGAAGCTCGATGTAATTCAATCCCAGGAGCCAGTCGCCGTTGTTCACCGCGATCGCCTTGTCTTCGCCGAATTCGATGAAGCGGGACATCTGCTTCTTAAAGCATTCGATGTTGTGATCGATCGTCTCCTTCGTCATCATCTTCCGCATGTCAGAACGTCCCGAGGGGTCGCCGATCATGCCGGTGCCGCCGCCGAGTAAGACGACCGGCTTGTTTCCGGCCATCTGGAGCCGCTTCATTAAGCAGAGCGCCATAAAGTGTCCGACGTGCAGCGAATCCGCCGTCGGATCAAAGCCGATATAGAATTTCGCGCCGCCGTTGTTGATGAGCTCGCGAATCTCCTTTTCATCCGTTACCTGTGCAATGAGTCCGCGGGCCTGTAGTTCTTCATAAATGCCCATGTTTTTGTCCTCCCTGATGCCGCTTTCTTTTCGGGTGGGTTCTCCTCGAAATGCGGCTCTTTTTCTGCAATCGATCCTGCCTTTTCCTGCATTCACTCATACAGAATAGATTATACTACAATAAAAAGCAAACTTCAAAGGTTTTTTGGAGACGGGCAGGATCAAAATCGCATTTCGTATGAGAAAATGAGAGAGATCACCGAATGGCCCGTATAGACATCCCTATTCCGAGTCGTTTCCATGCAGTAAAACAAGCTGAATTGCTGATTTTACTGCACGAAAACCCTATTATGTGTTGTCCCTGGGCAGTAAAATGAGCCGAATTGCAGGTTCTACTGCACGAAAACCCTATTTAGAGTCGTTTCTGTGCAGTAAAATGAGCTGAATTGCAGGTTCTACTGCACGAAAACCCTATTTAGAGTCGTTTTTATGCAGTAAAACAAGCCAAATCGCCGATTTTACTGCACGAAAACCCGATGCCGGTGTAAAAGGAGGTCCCGGAAGCGCTTACGCTCCCGGGACCTCCTTTTAAGGGTCATCGCAGCCGCCGGCTGCTCCGGCTAAATCTTCAGTTTCGTCCATTTTCCCTTCGCCAGCCGGATCGCGGTCGCCGCAAAGCGGACGACCTGGTCACCGAGCGTGCCGATCCAGATCCCGACGATACCGAGCCCCAGCGGGAAGGCAAACAAGTAGGCCACGGCCGGGCGGATCACGAGAGAACAAATGATGCCGAGGATCGCCGTAAACCTGGTATCTCCGGCGCCGCGCAGCGCGCCGATGTTAATGACCTGCTGCACCTGGAAAAATAAGACGACGATGAGCGGAATGTTCAGCGCCACGCCGATATCCACGACCGCCGGATCCGTAAAGAACAATCGATACAGGGGTCGCACCAGGAAGGCGAGCAGAATGGCCACAAGCGTCGCCATGAAGAGTCCGAGGATCCGGCAGGTGGTGGCATATTGCTTGGCCTTTTCCGGTTTTCCCTCTCCGAGGGAACGTCCGACGAGCGCTACCGCCGCCGCCATCAGACCGTCGCCGAAGGAATAAGACAAGGTCGCAAAGTTTCCTGCCACGCGGTGTGCGGCAAGGGCATTGGTCCCGAGGCCGGCCGCCATCTTGGAATTCAGGATGAAGCCGAACCGGATCAGCACCTGCTCGATGAACACGCTGTACGCGATCTTCACGATCTGCTTCACGACGATCCACTGAGGGCGGATCTTCTCCTGAATGATGATGCCGAGCCGCAGATACGGCGTTTTCCGGAACAGGGAGATCACCGACATGACGCAGGCCACGAACATTCCGATCATCGTGGCGATCGCGGCGCCGCGGATCCCGAGGCGCGGGAACCCCAGATTGCCGTTGATCAAAAGGTAATTGAAGCAGACGTTGACCGCACTGCTCGTCAGATGCGTCTGCATGCTGATCTTCGTAAATCCCGTGCCGCGGTGCGCGGCGTTGATGCAGTTCTGGAATGCGGTCAGAGCAGTCCCCATGCAAAGGATGCGCAGATACGTCGTCGACATCTCGTGGGTATCCGCATTGGAGCCCATGAGCTGCATCATTGGCTCTGCGCCGATCGTGAATCCGATCGAGATGACCACGGCCAGGATCAGTGTGATCACGAGACTCGTCACCAGGATCCGGTTCGCCTCCACCTGTTTCTGTTCGCCTTTTCGACGTGCGACGAGCGCCGCGACCGCAATGTTGATCGCAGTAAACGGCGTCAGGCGGAGCAGCATCGGCTGCGTCGTCAGCGCCACGGAAGCCACGGCGGCCGTGCCGAGCGAGCTGACCATCTTCGAGTCAATGAACGTCGCGACGGCAGAAAAAAACGATTCCACCATTGCCGGAGCGGCAATGCGAACCGTTTCTTTCACTGTGTCTTTTGAGAACTTAAACATCGGGACGCGTCATCCTGCAGGTCTGCCGGCCTCTCCGGCATTTTCCGCAGGCCTCCGTCGTTTACAAACTTTCCGTCATTATATGGCAGAACCGCAATAAAGTCAACTTTTTCAGCACAAAAAAGGAACCCCGGTGATGCAATGACTCCGCCGGGGTTCCAATGGTCTTTCACAGGATTCAGATCACTCTCTCACTTTCGTCCCGCATTTCGGGCAGAACATGGAGTCCGCTCCTACGGTCTCGCCGCAATTCGGGCACTGGACCGGTCCCGGGACCGGAGTACCGCACTTCTGGCAGAACTGAGAGCCGGCCGGAATGAGTTCGCCGCACTTCGCACAGACGATCGGGGCCTTCGACTTCTTGCCGGTCTTCTTTTCCTTGAACCAGGTGATGAGGTCGGTGTCAAGATTGACCAGTCCGATCAATGCAAACACGCAAAGCGTGATGATGAGCGCCAGAATGACGTAACCCAGGATGTACCAGAAGGAGATCCTTCCGCCGTTCGTCTGAGTTGCAAGGACGATCCAGAAGACGAGATCTGCAACCGCGATCACACCGGAAGTGATCGGAAGAACGTACTTCTCGACCTGTTCCGGGAGTTTGAAAAACTCACAGCAAACGAGCGCTACGATGATGACTGCCGTGAAGATGATGATCAGCACCGGAATGGCGTTTCCGAACATGGCGGCCCAACCGAAGATGTTGAGTCTCAACGCTCCGCCGATAAGCAACGGCATCAGGGCAATGAGACCGAATACGATCCACAAGCCCAGCATCATTTTCCGCGGCTTCAGATAAGCCAATAACTCTTCATTTGTTTTTCTCATAGGATCCTCCTTTTCATTATGCCGTGACGGCAAAAAAGAATATCTTCATCAAACGGTCATGACGCCGTTTGGTTTATTGTATCATATTCCCGCCGATAATCCTATACTTTTTTTGAAAACGGTGAAAAAAGTTTTCATTTTTCGAGAGCGCTCTGTTTTGTCTTCCCTTTCCGTACTATCCGTTTCCCGAAAGGCATTGACAGAAAAAGGGGGAACCGATATACTGAAACCAGTAAAAAAAAGTGGCAAACGCCACCGGTTTCCCGCCTCGAAACGGGGCAGAAAGGAGAACTTATGATCTTATCGGCTTCCGAGAATCTGGAAGGAAAACAGGTGCAGGTGCTCGGCCTCGTGGAAGGCAGCACGGTGCAGACGGTCAACGCATTCCGTGACATCGGCGCGAGTTTCAAGACCCTCGTCGGCGGCGAGATCGTGAAGTACAATGAAATGATGGAAAAGGCGCGTGAGCTGGCGAAGAGCCGCATGGTCGCAAAGGCAGAAGCGCTCGGCGCGGACGCGGTGCTCTCGATCCGCTATTCGTCCTCTTCCATCATGCAGGGAGCCGCCGAAGTTCTCGTGTACGGAACGGCGGTCAAAATCATCTGACGGAAGGACCGGGGAGGAACATTGCCATGAAAATATCCGTCATCGGCGACGTCATGACCGAATATGAACTGCTCCGCACCTTGAAACAGGAAGACGGCAGTTACGACTATGATCCGGTGTTCATGCCCTTAAAGGGCCTGCTTTCCGAAGCGGATTTCCGCATCGCGAACCTTGAGACGCCGGTCGCGGGCGAGGACCTCGGTTACAGCCCGAACTATTACAGTTTCAACGCGCCGGAGTCCCTCGTGACTGCGCTGCAGAAGATCGGCATTGACGCCGTTTCCACCGCGAACAACCACGCGGCGGACCGGAAAGGCGAAGGCTTCCGGAGAACGATCGCGATGCTCGACCGTCTCGGCATGCCGCATGCGGGCACGTACCTCGATCCGGACGAAAAGCAGAGGAATCTGTACTTCACGGTCGGCGGCACGCGCTTCGCCATGATCGCCTATACCTACGGCGTAAACGGCTGGGTCGCGCTGAAACCCGAAGAAGGACTCAAGGACACGCAGGTCAATTTCCTGACGAGCCCGAAGGACAAGCGCGTCGCACCGTCGCCGCAGTATTTCCTGGATGCCGTGAAATACATTGAAGAGATCACCGGATACACTCTTGACTGGACCGAGAAGGTCAAACTGAAGAAGATCCTGAAAGTGCCGGTACCCTATCCGGATGATTTCAGTCACGACTCCTGTCCGCCCTATCTCGATCGTCTGAAGGAAGACTACGACGAAGCACGGAAAAATGCGGACGTCGTGCTCTTCGTTCCGCACGTCGGCGGTCAGTTCAACGACACCCCCGGCACGCTTTCCACGTATCTCATCGGCGAAGCGGTAAAGATGGGCTTCGACGCGATCTTCGCGGCGCACTCCCACACTTCGCAGAAGGCTGTGATGGAAGGGACCGTGCCGACGTTCTATTCGCTCGGAAACGTCTCCATGTCGGCGAGAACGCCTTATGCGCAGCCGCAGACGCTGCCGAATTTCGGTCTCGTCGGCCACATTTACGTGGAGGGCAAAAAGATCGTCAAATCCACCTACTCGATCTTCAAGATCGTGGAAGACGGCGACGAGAACATGCGCGTCGTTCCGGTCGACGAACTCTATGCTTCGCTCACCGATCCGGAAAAGAAAGCGGCGCTCGAAGCGGACGTCGCTTCCGTCGCAAAGCGGGTCTCCGGACTTACCGCGACCGGCAAGGATGCGATCCAAAGAGAATACGATCTTTGACCGTCGCAAAACAAAAAGAACCGTTGCCTCCGGGCAGCGGTTCTTTTTTTTGCGGAAACAGCCGAAACGTCCGGCGGCTTTACCCGATCGCGGCGAACAGCGCCATGATCTCTCTGGTATTGACGAAGCCGTCGATTTCGTACTGGATCGGACCGCAGTAACGGCGGATGTATCTCCCGTCGAACTCGTACAGGATCGGGCCGCAGTACTGACGGAGGTACTTTCCGTCGTATTCATAGCGGATCGGGCCGCAGTAATCACGGATGTATCTTCCGTCGATCTCGTAACGGATCGGGCCGCAGTACTGACGGAGGTATTTGCCGTCAAAGTCATAGCGGATCGGACCGCAATACTCCCGGATATACTTGCCGTCAAACTCCAGAATGATCGGACCGCAGTAACGGCGCACTCTTATAGACATGGGTCACCTCCTAAGGTATCGTCAGCGCAACAGAGTCACGCTCGCGTGATGGCGCTTCCTCAAATTCTCGCAACTCCGGTCTTTCTCGCGGCTTCCGCGACGGCTTTCGCGACCGTCGGCGCAATTCTCGGATCGAACGCCTTCGGCAGGATGTAATCCGCGGAAAGCTCCTCGTCGGAAACGAGCGACGCGATCGCATACGACGCGGCCACGCACATCTCGTCGTTGATGTCGGATGCGCGGACGTCTAATGCGCCTCTGAAGATGCCCGGGAATGCGAGCACGTTATTGATCTGGTTCGGGAAATCGGAACGGCCGGTGCCGACGACCGCCGCGCCCGCTGCCTTTGCGACGTCCGGCATGATCTCCGGCGTCGGGTTCGCGCAGGCAAACACGATCGGCTTCTCGGCCATCGTCTTCACCATCTCAGGCGACAGCGTATTCGGAGCGGAAACGCCGATGAACACGTCCGCGCCCTTCACGACGTCGGCCAGCGTTCCCTTCTCGCAGTTTAAGTTCGTGACTTCCGCCATTTCCTCCTTGATCGGGTTCAGGCCTTCGCGCCCCTTGTAGATCGCGCCCTTCCGGTCGGTCATGACGACGTTCTTCAAACCCATGCTGACGAGCAGTTTGATGATGGCTATGCCCGCCGCGCCGGCGCCGCTCGTCACGACCTTGATCTTCGTGATGTCCTTGCCGACCACTTTCAATGCATTGATGAGCGCTGCCAGCGAAACGACGGCCGTGCCGTGCTGGTCGTCATGGAAGATCGGGATGTCGCAGATCTCCTTCAGGCGCTTTTCGATTTCGAAGCAGCGGGGAGCAGAAATGTCCTCCAGGTTAATGCCGCCGAACGAGCCGGAAATCAGGTAAACGGTACGGACGATCTCGTCGACGTCCTTGCTTCTGATGCAGATCGGGAACGCGTCCACGTCGCCGAACGACTTGAACAGGACTGCCTTTCCTTCCATGACCGGCATGCCGGCTTCCGGACCGATGTCGCCGAGGCCGAGCACCGCGGTGCCGTCCGTCACGACGCCGACCATGTTCCAGCGGCGGGTGAGTTCAAAACTCTTGCTGTAATCCTTCTGGATCTCGAGGCAGGGCTCCGCAACGCCCGGCGTATAAGCGAGCGAAAGGTCCTTCGAATCCTTCACCGGAACGGTGGAGATGACCTCGACCTTTCCCTTCCAGTCGTAGTGTTTCTGCAACGATTCCTGTCTGATGTCCATTACTTGATTCCTCCTATTCTCTGTTCGTACATGTTCTTGGAAGCGTCTGAAAAGTCCACGTCTCCTAAGTATTCCTTATAGTCAAAACCGAGGTCGTCGCAAAGATTCTTCATTTCGACCACGGTATTGATGTTCACGTCCCAGCCGTTCTCCATACGGTCCTTGTACGCTTCGACTTCCTTCTCGCCGTGCGTGTAAATGCGCTCCTGTCCGTCCGCCTTCGGGGCTTCGCGGAGTTCCTTTAAGAAGTTCGAGAAGTAGGCCTTGATCTCTTCCGCATTGCCGAAGATGTTCGGGTCGATCGCCGCGAATCCGTGACAGACTTCGCACTTTCCTTTCTCGTAGGTGTGATTCGAGGTCTTGCCGAGGGAAACGATCGAGGAAAAGATCTCGCAGAGCATTGCGTAGCCGTAGCCCTTGTGGCTGCCGAGCATCTCGAGGTGTCCGCCGAGCGGAAGGATGCCGCCGCCCGCCTTGTCGTCAATGTTCCGGAGCACTCTCGGAGCGCTTTCCGTCGCGATCCCGTTCTCGTCGACGGCCCAGCCGATCGGCATCGGCTTTTCCATCTTGTTGTACATTTCGAGTTTGCCGCGCGTCACGACGGTCGTCGAGGAATCGAAGAAGAAGGGATAAGGATCCGCAGGCATCGAGACCGCGATCGGGTTCGAACCGAGCATGGCCTTCTTTCCGAACGTCGGCACCATGAGCGCCGTCGTGTTCGTCACCGACATGCCGATGAGCCCTTCGTCGCAGGCCATTTTCGCGTAATAACCCGCAATGCCGTAGTGGTTCGAATTCCGGACGGAAACCATTGCAATGCCCGTCTTCTTCGCCTTTTCGATCGCAAGTTTCATCGCATCGATCGAAACGAGCTGTCCCATGCCGTCGTGCGCGTCAATGACCGCCGAGACCGGCGTCTCAAATACGAGTTCCGGCTTCGCGCCGACCTTGATCATGCCGTTCTTGATGCACTTGTGATAGCGCACCAGCCGCTGCAGGCCGTGGGAACTGATCCCGTAAAGGTCGGAAAGCAGGAGCACGTCCGTGATCTCCTCCGACTCTTTTAACGAAAAACCAAACTTCTGAAACGCGTCCTCCAGGAAGCGTTTCATTTCCGGGTAATGATACCTTACCGATTTTGCCATTTGCACTCTCCTTCCGTCCTTGGAATTTCACTGCATATCTGCAGATAATATACCACCATTCACAGCCGCGCGCAATCCGGTTTATGATTTCGTTGTCCCCTGCACCCTCGAAACGATGTCCGCGATCGCCGCCCGGTAAAACGCCCGGAACACCTCGTTTTTCGCGGCTTCGTACTTCGCCTTCTTTTCCTTCGGCGCACGGTGCGTCGGCTTTTCCGGAAGCTCGAACCCGAGCGCGTTCGTCTGCACGCCGTAAAGCTTCAGAAGTTCGATCTTTCCGTCGTATTCACGGTCGCTTTTCGGCTCGTAAAAGAAGATCCGCCCGCGGGTGTTCTTCTCCATCTTTTTCCGGTCGATGAGCCACCAGAGATCCATCTCCGCGAAATCGAGCCCCTGCCCGAGGATGTAGACGTCGCCCATGATGAACGCGTCGAGCCAGCTCTCCTTCGGGATCTCCGTGTAGTCCTTGTAGGTCCGGTAATCATTGCCGCGCCAACGGTAAAAATTCACGAAGCGGTTCAGAAGCGACCCGTACTGGTAATGGTCAATGACCATGCTGGCCGGTTTTTTCGCCTCGCCGTGCACGTGCCAGATGCGGTTCGTCACGCCGTCCGATTCGACTTCATTGTACGTATGCAAAAGAAACCGGCTGTCCACCCGCCCCGTCGTGGAACGGACGATCTTCTTCAGCCGGTAATTCGATATTTCCGGTACGCCGAGCGCCGCGGATTCCAGTTCGTAGCCGTAATTCGTGGTCAGGATCTCATCGAAGCCGGCGAGAAGCAAGGCATTCAGGGCCGAGGAAAGTTCCTCGGAATCCACGTTGCCGTACAGGGCGCGGCTCTGCTCTTTCATGAGATCTTTCGCGCGGTCTTTCGTCCGGAGCACGACTTCGAGCGACAGCGGAATGACGATGTCGTCAGGCACGCCCGATCCGCCCGCCTGTACGAGTTTTTTCCACGAGGAAGCCTGTTTCATGAACGCGAGATTCAACCCGTTTCCGAGCAGCAGCACTTTCGGTCTTTCCCGCCTTCTTTCGTTCATTTCATTCTTCCCCGTTCGTCTTGCCGAAGAACACCTTGCAGTCGGCGATCTCCAGCGCGTAAGGTCTGTGCGACACGGCAATGACCGTCTTCCCCGGCAATGCCTTGATGCGGTCCATGACGTGCTTTTCCGTTTCCGGATCGAGGGACGACGTCGCTTCGTCGAGCAGCAGTACCGGCGCGTCCCGAAGGACCGCCCTTGCGATCGCGATCCGCTCCGCCTGCCCTTCCGAAATGCCTGCCCCGGATTCCCCGATCACGGTATCGATGCCGTTCGGCAGCGACTCCACGAACCCCTGCAGGTCCGAAACGTAGAGCGCTTTCGAAAGCGCCTCTTCGGAAGCGTCAGGATCGGTCAGGAGAATGTTGTCGCGCAAGGTGCCCGACAGGAGCAGATTCCCCTGCGGCACATAAGAAAAGAGGGCTCTCGTTTTCCGGGAAACTTCCCGCTCACCGATCGTGAGCGTCCCCCCGTCCGGTGCGTAGATGCCGAGCATCAGTTTCAGTAACGTCGATTTTCCGATCCCGCTCTCGCCCGCGACCGCGGTGAACGAGCCGGCCGGGATCGTGAAGGAAACGTCGGAAAGCGCCGGCGTTTTTTCGTCCGGATAAGTAAACGTCAGGTGCTCTGCTGCGATCGATGAAAAGCTGCCGTCCCGGATTTCCGCGGGCTCGCTTTCCTCTTCCGCAGGGATCTCATACAGCTCGCGGAGACGCTCCGCGGAACCCAGCATCGCAATGTACTCCTGAACCACAGAAGAAAGATTGACGATCGGGTTCTGCATCTGGCCGACGAGCTGCGTCACCGCGGTCAGCGTACCGACCGTGATGAGGCCGTTTAAGAGTTCCACGGCCATGAAGATCAGGGATCCGTAATAGAGAACGCTCATGACGAGGGAAAGGCCCGTCATGCCGAACACCGAGTATTTCCGCCGTTTTTTCTGGACCGCCGCGCGGTCGTCGAACACCTTGCCGGCGCGTTTCTCGACCTCGCCGGACACGTCCATGGACTGGATCATCAGCAGTTTTTCAATGGCTTCCTGCAGGAACGCATTGGCCTTCCCGTTTTCGGCGGACACCTTTTTGTGCAGGTCTTTCAAGCGTCTCCGGAACGCGGTGGTGACGAGAATGACGAAGACGCCGACGGAAAGCAGGATCACCGTCAGGATCGGCGCAAGAATGAACAGCGCGACCGTCGCCGAAAGGAATCTGGCGCCCATGGCCGCGAAGCCCGGGACCACGCTCACGATGCCTTCGTCCACGATTTTCACGTCGGAGGAAAGGCGGTTCACGAGTTCGCCAGAATGATAGGCCTTCACGTCCTGGAAGCGTCCGTGAAGAAGCCGGGAAAGAAGTTCCTTTTTCCAATCCCGGTCAAGAAGGATGTTCAGCGTTTCTCGAAGATGCTGGGAAAACAGACGAAGCAAGATGAAAACGAGCACGAATCCGGCGAGGATCAGCGCGGCGGCGAGGAAGGATTCTCCCGCCACCTCTTTCTCTTTCGTGGCAATGTCCAGCATCCGTTTCGACTGGACGGCGATCGCCACGCCGGAAAGCGCCTGCAGGACGTTTAAGACCGTCAGGACGACGAGTTTCTGAATGTGCGTCTTGATCCGGGCCATCAGCCAGGAAAACGTTTTGTTTTTCATTGTCAGCTGACCTCCCGGTCCGAACTCACAAACAGATCACGGAAACGACCCCAGGGACCATTACCGCCGCGTATTTCACGGTCTCGTGCGTGTCGGGAATCGCCTGCATGATCCCCTTGGTGTCACGAGTTATGATCGGGAATGCATTGTCATGCAATTCCGAAAGATTAGTATATCACATACATTGCAGTATGTCAAAGAAAGCGAAAGCCGGAATTTCAGCACGCGGCAAACTTCACGGCAGCCGCGAGAGCAGTTCTTTCCCGTGCTTTTTGAGCCAGCCGTTCCACTTTTTGTACTCGGGAAAAACCTTCA
>JAEEIV010000019.1 GCA_016281555.1 Lachnospiraceae bacterium
GCCGTGGCAGGTATTGCAGAGGAGACGTCCCTGTCCGTTGCACGGCACGCAAAAATCCGGATTGTCGATTTCCTTTTCGACTTCCTCGGTCTTGGTATATTGGCTCGGAGCGGGATGCGGGCAGATCACCGGGCAGGGCTCGGTTCCGTCTTCGCATTCATTGCAATCATTGCGGCCGGTTCCTTTGCAGGTCAGGCAATTATGAACCTTCCCGTCGCAGCCCGGGGCATGGCAACCCACGCCGCCAAACGGGCAGGGTTCCGGAGCGGCTCCGTGGCACGCCGTGCAGACAAGGTCGCCAGCGCCGTGGCACATATGACAAGGCATCCGGCCGCTGCCTTTGCAAGTCGGGCAGAGCACGTCCGTCTCACTTCTCTTGTGTCCGCAGACGCCACAGTATTCCACGTCTTCCACGACCTTGACGGTAATGAATTGCTCGGTGGCGGTGTTCCCGTGGCAGATGCTGCATTCATTGTAGCCTTCCGTACAGAATTCGCAGATGAGCGCGCCTTTTCCGCCGCAGACTTCACAGGGTCCGCAGGTCTCGCAATACTTGCATTTTCCGCTGCCGAGGCAGTCCCAGCAGAGGATGCGGCCGGGCTCCTTCACGTCCGAAGCATCGACGCTGACCGTCATTTCCTGCTTCGAAGCGACTTCCTGCACCTTCTCTTCCACCGCCTGAGAGATCTTCGCGCTCTCCAGCCCTTCGGAAAGCACCGACACCTCGACCGCGACTTTTCCGTCCGGTTTCAGATACTGCTTCTCGATCGCGGTTTCAATGATCTTCTCAGTGCAGTCGGAATACGACAGTCCGCCGAGTTTTAAGTCGCCGTAGGCCTCTCTCGCGTCGTCGTTCAGGAATTCGACACCGACCACTTTCTCTTCCCCGTCGATGAACAATGCGATCTCCGGGTTGATCGAAAGATAAACGACCGCCGCGCATTCGCCCGGCACGTCCGGTACGCCGTCGCCGTTGTCGTCCGGAAGCGGCTGCACGGCCTCTCCCGTCGGAGCGTCCGTCTGCACCGGCTCTTTCGGGCCCTGGCACGCAAGCATTCCGATACACAATAAAGCGATCAGAATCAGATACAATTTCTTCATACAATTGTCCTCCTTTTGTATAACAACTTAGATGCAGGCAAGCTTTTTCATTTGTTCCAGCACTACCGTAAACCATTCCCTGTTTTCCGGCTGCAGGATCTCCGCAGCACTGTACGACCAGTGATTGAAATATCTCCACTTGGAATAGACGGCGGAGCCGAGCAGCGGAATGTCGGTGATCTCCTGAATGACGTCCCGCAGCGCCTCCAGATCATGGAACGCGACCTCGTACTTTTCCGAAAACGCCTGAGCGCAGTCCATCTCGAATCCAAGCGCCCGGCAATCATCGGCCATGAAATGGTCGACGAGTTCAAGGTACGAAACGTCCGGATCAGTAAACTTTCCGATCCATTTATCCGCAAACCACCGTACCGCTTCCTTGAAGTCCATCGTGCGGGCCGCCGTTTCGGCTTCCCGTAAAATCGCTTCCACGTCCGCTCCGGCAATGTCAAATCCGGTCGCCTTGACGATGCGCACGTCCGGGATGCCGTAGAAATACTCCGCCAGTGCCTTCACATACCCGAAGCCGTATTCCTCCGGAACGAAGGTCCCGCCGGCCGTCGTCACGTACGTCAGAGTCTTTGCCCGACACAGCCCCATCGGCCTACCGTCTTCCGTATAGCGGAAGGTGATCCCGATGACGTTGATCTGCTCAAAGTACTGCTTCAACGCCGCCGGGAACGACAAGTCCCAGTACGGCGCAGCGATCACGATCTCGTCGGCCGCCGCAAACTGACGGGCGAGATCGAACGTCGGGGCATCGAATTTTCCTGCCGCGATCAGACGGTCCCGCTCTATAAGGAACTCCTCGTTGACGGCCGGAAACTTCAAGTCCTCCAGACAAAGCTCCGTGACGGACTGCTTCCCGAACAGAACGGCATCGGCCAGCCTTTGCGTCCTCGAGTCCTCTCGAACACAAGCATTAACAAACAGGATCATTGACGTTCCCTCAAAATGATTCTCAGTCCAGTTTCTCTCCGCAGCCGGAGCAGAAATGATCTTTTCCAAGGCGGTACGGCCTGCCGCATTGCGGGCAGAACTTGACCGTGTCCGTGGTCTGCGCCTGCCCCGCGCCGTCGAAACTGCCCTGATTCTCCGGATAGCCCATCGCGTGCGTGTAGCCGATATACAGCGCCTGATTGGCCTCCTCCTGCGTCTTGTAGACCGGGGTCCCGTTCACGTCCACCGCATAGATCTCTTCATGACGAAGCGGCTTCCGGCATCTCGGACAGTAGACGAATCCGTTCGGATACCAGGGACGAAAGTCCAGGTTTTTGTCCGTATAACTGACGTTCGTTCCGCAGTACGGACAACGCATCCGGTACGTGTAGCCGCTGCTCCACAACGCTCTCTTAAATGCCATGTATTTATCCTCCGTAACTATAACTCAGTCATCAAATATCGCGTCGATCTCTTCGATCTCGTCCACCCATTCCGGATCGTACTTGCTTCCGCCCATGGGCGAACCGCAATTCGGGCATTCCACGTACGGTCTGTCCGAGCGGCAGCCGCAACAGGAACAGATATACTCCGTCCGCCGGAACAGATGCTTTTTACAGATCCATCGAGCCATTTTTCGTTCCTTCTTTCTTTGGAATCAGTTTCTGTTTGGATTCTTTTATTTTGACCCCCCCAACCAAATCCTGAGACATGCATAAATGACCAAGACCGCGAGGATCGCGAGCCAGAGCCACGGGGACATAAATATCCGTTCCAGTTTGCAGAAGGTCTCCCAGCCTTTGCCCGGGCCCTCGTTTCCGTCTTGAGAAGTTCCGGCTTTCGAGGTCGGCACTTCTTTCCCGCTTTCGGAAGGCGCAGGGTTCTGACCGTCATGCGGATAAAACTCGGAAGTACCGTACAGACTGCCGGTCTTTTGGATCTCCTCCTCGCTCTTCACGTCAAACACGCTCCGTCCGGAATGACCGGTCACGTAGCCGGTATTGTCCACGTGCGTGTAGCCGCCGGAAAAGTTCTCATTGCTGGAACCTGTCTTGTGACCGTCCTTGTCGTAATGCGTATACCCGCCGCCGTAGAGATGCTCCTGGCTGTGTCCGATCTTCTTCCCGTCCGCGTCAAAATCCGTATAATCTCCGAAGAGCCCCGGCCAGCTCTCGCCGATCTTGTGTCCCTCCGCGTCATAGTGGATGATCTCGCCCCAGAGACCTTCCCGGCTGTACCCGCCGTCTTTTTTGTCGTTGTGATTGGCCATTTTTTGTCTCAAATATAGTAAACGTAATTGTCCTTCCGCGGAGCCGGTTCCTTCGCGGGTTCGGCCGCATATCCGAGCGCGCAATGACCGATCCCCTCGTATTCGCCCTCGATCCCCAGTTTCTTCAAAAGGTTCAGGCCGAAATCGGATTCGAACTCCTCCCTCGCGCGGTGGATCCAGATGCTTGCGACGCCGAGACTTTCCGCAGCATTCATCAGATTTCCCATGACCACCGAGCCGTCGTACACGTGCGTCCGGATCGTCTTGTCGGCCAGCACGATGAGGATCACCGGCGCGCCGTAGAACGGATCGAATCCTTCCGGCCATCCGCCGATCTTCCGGTTCTCATCAGCGATCTCATCGCGGACTTTACGGTCCGTAACGGCAATGATGATCGGGCTCTGCTTGCCCCTTCCCGTCGGAGCATACGTCCCGGCCCGGAGGATCGCCTGCAACTGCTCTTCCTGAATCATGTCCGGCTTGAACTTCCTGCAGCTTCTTCTGGTTTCAAGCGTTTTTAACGTTTCATTCATCATGAGTAGGGACCTCCTTTTTTACTTGCACTTTCTCCCGCTCGCGACCTCGAAATGATACTTCACGATCCCGAGGTCGATCCGATTGTACGGTCCGCGTTTCGCTTTAATTACCGGTTCTCCATCGGCAAGCGAAATCAAGAACTGCTGCTGGTTAATCGCCGTAGGCGCAAGGAGCGCCGCTTCCACGCCTTCCCGGAACCAGTCCGGCATCTCTTCTGCTTTGACGTTGCAAACCTTTGACACAGGTTTCGACCGGTGCGGAACGCCGTCCGTCGCGCCGTAGCCGATAGAGATCACACAAGCCAACTTTTCGTCGTCGTTTACAACGGCTTTGCACTTTCCCTTGCCGTAACTTCCGGCCACCCAGCAGGTCTTCAAGCCCAAGGTCTCCGCAAAAAGCACGAGCCGCTCGCCGTAGTATCCGCACCGCTCATACACTTCATCCTTTGGGCCGCTGCCGACCAAGGCAATGTAATTGACGGCATTTTCGAATCTGCCGTAATGCGCAAAAAGCGTGTCGAAACACTCCGGATCATTCAGAATCAGTTGAATGTGCAAACCGCTTTCTTCATTGCAAGCGGTGATCTCCTGATTCAGTTTTTCGATCAGCTCGGTCTCGATCGGCGCCGCTTTATAGCGGCGCACGCTGTGACGGGACCGGATGGCTTCAAGGATGGTCATAAAAAGCACCTCCAATGAACTTGATTATAGCAGTTTACCATGTGACCTCAGAATCTCTTCTACAAGATCAACACACTCCAACACCAATGCATCGCAATGCGGTTTTTTCTCACGACCTGCGGCTGCATTGACCCTTAACAGATCGGCGCAATCCAGCATGTCATTATGCCGTTCCCGCAGAATCCGATGGTACTCCGCCAGAATTGCCGGATCATCCAAGCCAAAGAGACCGAGTGCCATAATGCCGCCGGTAATCGCACCGCAAACGGAAGCGCGACGCATCCCGCCGCCAAACCCACCCGCAAACCTCATGGCGGTTTCATCAGGAATACCGGCCGCTTCTGCGAAGGGTACGACGACCGCCTGCGCGCAGTTGATGTGCGGTGTGATCTGTGCCCGGAGGGCAGTTGCTTTGTTATGGAAAGAAGACAAATAATCACTCATTCTTTATACCACTAAGACATTCCGCTCTTTCCGACCATATCGAAGAATGCCTTATTATTTCAAGGTTTCTTTATCAGCTTCTTTTGCAAACAGAATTCCAACTGAAACTCTTTGCTTTGACCATCCAAAAACCGGATCTTGATCCGATCGGCAGTCAATTCGATAATATATCCCTCGCCGTATTTTAGATGAAGGACTCTATCATAGATGTGAAAAGGACAAACAATTCTTCTCTCGGGTGCTTTATTAGGGAGTTTCTGTTTCTCCTCACTCTTTTCCTTTGATTCGTCTTCCGTAATAGAAACAATATTCTGATTCTCTTCGAGGGGGTTCTCTATTTCTTCGTAATAGTCGCAATGAGCCGATCCCATACAACGTCCAACAAGCTGACTGCAATAGGAATCATGCTTCCGATAGAACTTACATCTGCTCCGATGACGTCTGGAATCCCCTTCTTCGCGGCCTATGCGTTCAACATGCCAGGGAGTCCCTGTTAACCTACTTAAACCACTCATAAACAGCAGCCTTTCATCCCGCACATTTTCGCAAACATTTTGCTAAATCTTCACCCTCTATCCACCCACGGGGTTTCCTTCTTCAGCAACTTCCGCAATACCTTGTCGAAAATCTCCTGTGTGCGGTCCTGCAATTCGGTCGCCTTTCTGTAATCTTCGTTCAGTTTTTGAACGATTTTCGAAGACCTGACTGTCCCGTCTCTCTTGAAGCGGACTTCCAGGTAACACTGGTGACACCAATAGTTCCGTTCCTCGCGAAGATCGTCGAGTTCGTCATACAAGCTGTTCGAAAAGAAGCGGGTCCCGGCTTTTTGTTCCGCCTCGTAGACGCGGTCCATCAAGCGGCCCCAGGCATCTTTATTCAGGGCGTCGAGGCCGGAAATGATTCCTTCCCCGTTAAGGCCGATGATGATCTTCTTGAAATTGAACTCGATCCATTGGAACTGCTCGATCAGTTCGCTGTGTTTGATTTTGAACTCTGTTGCTGTCATTTCAAATCCTTTAATTGATCATACTTCGCCGCAGATCCTTTGGCCTTTTCCACCGGATACTTCGCCTCGTTTTTCGTCATCTTGGCATTGACGATCTCGTCCACGTCCAGCCCGAGTTTGTCCAGCATATCGACGCAATAAACGATCACGTCCGCCAATTCTTCCTTGACGTGCTCCGGATCATAATCTTCGTCGCTCCATTGGAAGCACTCCAACAGTTCATTGGCTTCGATGGAGATCGACTTGGCCAGATTTGCAGGCGAATGGAACTGATCCCAGTCGCGGTCAATGGTAAACCGGCGAATTCTCGAAATGGTTTCAGGCTTCATCAGGCATTCCTCTTTCATGCTTTCTCTCTCATCCCGTCCGTTATCCCAAACAACCTCCGTCCGTTCTCGGTCGTCGCCCTGATGGCTTCTTCCACCGGCACGTCCTTGATTTCGGCAAGTTTTTCGACGATGTATTTCAGGTTCCGGGAGTCATTGCGACGCCCGCGGAGCGGCTCCGGAGACATGTACGGCGAGTCCGTTTCGATCACGATCCGGTCGAGCGGCGCGATCCGCACGGTTTCGACGTTTTTCTTCGCGTTCTTGAAGGTGATCGGTCCGTCGAAACCGAGATACCAGCCCAGTTTCAGAAGGATCTTCGCGTATTCCGGGCTGCCGGAGAAGCAGTGAAAGACGCCGCTGACCTTCGGAAATTCATTCACAATCTCCAGAGAGTCCTGGTGCGCGTCACGGTTGTGGATGATGACCGGCAATGCCAGCTCCTCCGCGAGCGCCATCAGCTGCCGGAACACGTCCTGCTGCACTTCTTTCGGCGGATTCTGCTCCCAGTAATAGTCGAGCCCGATCTCGCCGACCGCGACGACCTTCGGATGCGCGGCCAGTTTCCGGTATTCGTCGATGTCCGAAGGCGCGAAGGTGTGCGCGTCCTGCGGATGGCAGCCGATCGCCGCATAAACGTGCGGATACCGGTCCGCCAATGCGACGGCCTGATACGAGGTTTCGAGATTGCAGCCCGGGATCAGAACGAGCCCGACGCCGGATTCCGGCAAGGCCCGGATCACTTTGTCCCGGTCCTCATCGAACGCCGGATCGTCGTAATGCGCATGCGTGTCAAAGATCATGGCCGGCGCCGTCTCTCTCCCTTTCAGCAATTCGATCACCTCGAGGTCCGCAGGCAGCCACCGGACGCTGTCCAGTTCGTCCTTCCGGAGCCATTTCGCGGCCTCGTGTTCCATGAGTTCCAGACTGCCGTGAACGACGGAGGCCGCATAGCAGTCCATGATGAGGTGAAACTCCGGATAATCGTACTCAACGGTCGTAAGTTTTTCACCGACCGAGATCTCGGTATTCAGTTCTTCGCGAATCTCCCTTCGGAGCGCCTCTTCCGGGGTCTCGCCGGGTTCGATCTTTCCGCCCGGAAATTCCCAGTAATCCTTCCACGGGCCGTATCCGCGCTCCGTGGCGAAGGTCAGCTCTCCGTTTTGGATCACCGCAGCCACTACGTGAATGGTTTTCATTCTCCGCTTCCTACCTCAGACTTTTCAAGTATTCCTTGTGTTCGTCCGTCACACGGTAACTCTCGACCGCCTTCTGGATCGCCTTTTTGTGTACCCACTCGTCCAACCGGCGGGATTCAAAATACGGGACGGTCGCTTCGTACTGCTTGGCCAATGCCGTCGCAAAGTACCATGCGATCATCATTTTCAAATAATAGTCGTCCCCCTGCTTCGCCGCCACGAGTGCGAGATATTCCTCGCTGAACTCATCGTCGAGAAACTCGTTCATCAGCATGCGGATCCCGAACCGGGCGGTATACACGTGCTCCGACGCGATCCATTTTTTGATGAACGGCAGGACGGTTTTGTGATGCTTTTTGAAGCATTTCGGCGTGGACTGATCCGAGACGGGCCAGCAGTCGACGTAGGGGAGAAACGTCTCCACCGCCTGAAGGCATTGACCGACGTCCCGGATCATTGCCAGCACGAAAAAGTGGATCAGGTTCTCTTCGTAGTACCCGTGAGGCAGGTCGGAGAGAAACGCCTCCCGGTCCGGACTTTCAAAGACCTCTTTGGCAATGCGCCTAAGATCCGGCGTCCGGACGCCGATGATGGTGTCCGGGGAGACGTTCGGGACCAGTTTCGCCTGAAACGCCTTGTATTCGGCATCCCGGACCGCTATGAGCTTGTCGTACAAAGAAAACTTAGCCATTCTGTTTTGGTTCTTCCTTCGGCTTGTCCTCATCCTTTTTCTTTTTGCTCAGGATCAGGATGATGAGGGTGACTGCGCCGCCGATGAGCAGGACCGAACCGCCGATGACAAGCCAGAGCCACCACGGGAAGGTATCGTTTCCGGCCTTTCCGGGTTCATCAGGCTCCGGCGCGTTCGCGTCGTATCCGCAGACCTTGCACACCTTATTGTCATCAAATTTGTGAGCCGTTGTGTGCAGTTTCGCACCGCAGGCGCAATCGATCCAATGTTCCGAGGCGGAATGCCCGTACGGACCGCCGACGTGACGGACCGTGGACTTCGGCATCACGAGTGCTGTCGACGCCACTTCGACCACGCCCGCCGGGCTTAAGTACATCTTTCCGTTTTCATCGGTGTAATACGCCTGCGTGCCGGTCTCCATGCAAGTCGGAAGCACCATGTCGTGTTTCGTCAGCGTCTTCCCGCCCGTCTTGACCGCAGACCCTTTCTTGTAATGACAGACCGTGCAGCGGTCCTTTTCATCAAACGTATGCGGTCCTTTCTCAATGTGCGCACCGCAGGCACATATCGTGTAATGCTCCTCCGGGGTGTAGCCGAGTTTGTCCCCGCCGTAGTGGTTATTGGGGTCGATCGGCGTCAGCAGATGGTAAATGCCGATCTGATTCTGGCCTTCCGCGTCCGTGGTATGCATGTCGCAGCCCGAGCAGTAGTAATGCGCTTCTGCACCCTGTGAAACGCAGGTCGCCGGAACGGCCTCGATGTATTCCATCTTGTGTACGGGCGCCGGAATGACCTCGTCCTTTTGGTAGGCGCAGAGCGAGCATTCCTTGTGCATGAGGCCGTCCGTGCCGCAGATCGCGGCCTTCTGGATCGTCACATTGAGGTCGTGCGGATAATACTCCGTCACGAATCCGCAGACTGTACACTTCGTCGAGTGTCCCTCGTCCGTGAAGACGTAGTCCATGCTCCAGGTGTGCTCGGCCTCGCGTTCGAAGGCGCAGACGTTGCAGAATTTGTCGCAATTATTGTCGTAGACGTGATCGTTCGTCTTCGGAATGACGACGTTCGTGACTTCCTGTCCGTTGATGAATTTCCGGCCGCAGCCCTGGCAGACCTGGTGGGTCATCAGCCCTTCCAATGCACAGGTCGCCGCATAGCCCTGGACGTTGAGATACGTCGTCTGGATAGGCGAGTACATGTAGGCGTTGTAGTCTTCGCCGCCGATGATGCTGACTTCCGCGCGGAACTGGTGGCCTTCGTCGCCCTGATCGAGCGGATAGGTTTGTCCCATGCCGACCGTGTTGCCGGTGTCGTCGTCGATCCAGGTCGCGGACCATTGTCCTGCCAGGAATTTTGCCTTGTCGGCCGCTGCAATGTCGTCCACGAGTTTGATCGTGAATTCCCCGCCGTGGATGCAGGGGCTGCCGACGATGGCCATCTGCGGAGTGTCGCGGCCGCAGACCGAGCAGGCGCCGCCCACGTAACTGTGCGCTGCCTTTTCCACCTCGCCGCATTTCTTGCAGATCCGCCAATGATCCAATGAGTCCGAGTACCAGCCGTTGAAGGCGCCGTCCGTGGTAAACTGATGCCCCGGCCCCGGTGTCGTCGTAAGCGTGCAGTAGTCGCAGACCGTGCAGGACTTATACTCGGTCGTACCCTCGCAGGTCACGGTCGTTTTCGTTTCAAACTTGTGGTTCTCAGGGAGTTCCTTCCACGTATTGCAAACCATGCAAGGAATCCAGTGTTTGATAATAGTATAGTCGTACTCATTCGACCAGGTGTGAGGATAAATACTGCTGTCCTGCGGGGCCTCATAGATGTGGCCGCAGTCCATGCAGGTGTAGCGCCAGACGCCGCCGTCCGCGCAGTTCCCTGCGATCTTATCCGTCAGCGCGAAGTGGTGGATCGTCGGAATGCTCAGCTGTATCCCGCAGACGGAACAAATCTGCCAGTGATAGGTATATTCTCCCGGGTACGCCTTTAAATAGTCCGTATCATTCTTCTTGGTCTCTTTCCAGATGTATTTGTACTCCGCTGACAGCTTTCCGCAGACGTAGGTCGGGGTGTGCTTGGTGTGCTTCGCGTTCCAGTCGATCGTAAAGGGGTCGGACCAGACGATAAAATCGCCGCCCCGGGAATCGTGGAGCGCGACCCGCCAGGTAAGTTTTTTGCCCTGTACGGTATAATCATGGAACTTGTAAATATCGTAGAGTGAAATGAGGCCGGAAATGGGGCATTGTCCTGAAATGGTGCAGGGGATCAGCCCGTTGTCCGGATCATATGTCATCCCGTATTTTTGCGCTCCGCTCTCAGACATTCTCACGTCCCAGTCGTATACGAGATACGACAAGTGCTCCGGCATTGTCCCGCTGTCCGGCAGCGTCTCGCCCTCGAGGATCGGCAGCACGGCGACTCGTAAGTATTTCTTCATATCTTCAACCGAACCATCGGTGCCGACGTGCACATAGAAATTGGCGCGATCCTTCGACGGAAGCACTTCCATGTCGTTCGGCTGTTCGATGAAATAATAATGTGAGGTCTCGAGCTTCGGGATCGCTCTTTCCACTTTATCACCGCAGTAAAGGCAGATGCCTTCCTCTTTGCCTTCCTTGTTGAAGGTCGGCTCCTCAA
>JAEEIV010000020.1 GCA_016281555.1 Lachnospiraceae bacterium
AACGTTCCGGATCATTTTTCCGCACGGACGCTTCGATTTCCTCAAGCGTATGGGCTTCTTCCAGTCTGAAGATGCCGTGCCTCGTCCGAATCAGGGCTTTCATGGCCGCGCAGGTCCCGAGTCTTTTCCCGATGTCCGCGCAAAGAGTCCGGATATAGGTTCCTTTGGAACAAACAACCCGGAAAGTGACTTCCGGGAACGCGGCGTCCAGAAGTTCCAACTCCCGGATCTCGCGCCTTACGCCTGTGCGCTCGATCTCGATCCCTTTTCTCGCCAGATCCACGAGTTTCTTGCCGTTCACCTTCCGGGCGGAATACATCGGCGGAACCTGTTCATAGTCCCCGATAAAGGACGAAAAAACCGAAAGAATCTCCTCTTTCGTCACAGAGACTGCTTCTTCGAAAAGCACCGTGCCCGTCAGATCTTCCGTATCCGTCCGGACACCCAGTTTCATCGTGCAACGATATTCTTTTTCGGAATCCGGCATCATGTCCGCGGCGCGGGTCGCATTGCCGATCAAAACCGGCAGAACGCCCGTCACGTCCGGGTCCAAGGTCCCGGCGTGGCCGATCCGTTTCATGTTCAGGAGCTTGCGCAGCCTTCCGACGACGTCATGTGAGGTCATCCCGGAAGGCTTATTCAGAATCAGAATTCCCTGCACGGCGTAACTCTCCAATCCGTTTCCGAACGGTTTCGGCGACAGCGGCCGGATCGCCCTCAAATGAGAAGCCTGCCGCGCGTTTGTGCCCGCCCCCGCCGAAACAGGACGCGGCTTTCGCGACGTTCACATCACATTTTGCGCGAAGCGAACCCTTCCAGCTGCCATCTTCGAACTGATACAGGAATAAGGCGACGTTTGCCTCCTTGACCGCGTTCAGTTCGACGACCACGTTGCCGAGATCATGGCTTGTCACGCCGAACTCCTTCTGAAGGGCGGTCGGCGCGATCCCGTATATGAATTGCTCATCGGCATACAAAACGCTGTCTTCCAGCACCCTTCCCATGATCCGCATCTCCCGATAAGGCTGATTGATCACGGATTCCTCAATGATCCCGGAAAAATCCACGCCCTTACCGAGCAGCATTGCAGCGGCGTTCAGGGTGTCGGCGGAAGTGCAGCTATAGCGAAAAACACCGGTATCCTGAATGATCCCGGTGTAAAGTTTCGTGGCGGAGGAACGCGAGAGCCGATCGGGATCCATCAGCCCGACCAGCACTTCTGCGGTCGACGAAGCATCCGGATAGATGATGTTACGGTCTCCGAAACCCGGATTGGTCTCATGATGATCGATGACAAGCGTTTCAGAGGCCTCCGAAAAAGCGGCGGAGCCTGCCCCGATCCGTTCCCGGTCCGAAGCGTCCACGGAAATCACAAGGTCATACCGTTCTCCGGCCCCGTCCGTTTCACGGATCGAAACGTCGCTTAAGAGAAAACGCAAATACTCGGGCACGTCGGCGGAATAAGCCGTCACGGAAAGATCCGGATGGTTTTCGGTCAGATACCGATAGGTTCCGGTGATCGAACCGAGACAGTCTCCGTCCGGCCGCACATGCCCGACGATCGCGATTTTATGATGATCTTTTACCAGTTCGTCCAGAATGCTCATGGATCCGAATCAATTCAGCTCGGGCTCTTCGCCGCGCTGTAAAATAACCTGATCGTCTTTCGCCTTCACGTCGTCGATCAGCTTCGACAAATGCATGCCGTATTCGATGCCGTTGTCGGCCGTAAAACGAAGTTCCGGGGTGTTCCGAAGGTTCACGGTCTCGGCCAGGCGCTTCCGAAGGAACGGCGCAGCCTGCTTCAAGCCGGCCATCGTCGCCTCTTTCTCCTCTTCGGAGGCCAATACCGACACGTAGACCCTGCAATACTTGAGATCCGTCGTGACCTCCGCCGCAGTGACGGAAGTCAGGGGATGGATCCGCGGATCCTTCAATTCGGAACGGATGACTTCGGAAAGCGTTCTGGCTACTTCTTTATTGATCCGATCACTTTTGATACTGCCTTTTCTCATCTCACTCCTCGGTGACCTGCACCATCTTATATACTTCGACCTGATCGCCTTCCTGAATGTCATTGAACTTCTCAAAGACGATGCCGCACTCGAATCCCTCACGGACTTCCTTGACGTCGTCCTTGAACCGCTTCAGGGAAGCGATGTTGCCGTCGAAGACGGTCTCCTTGCCGCGCGTGATCCGGGCCTTCGCATTGCGCTCGATCGTACCGTCTAGCACGTAGGAACCGGCAATGACACCGACACCCGAAGCCTTAAAGGTCATCCGGACTTCCGCATGGGCGAGGATCTTCTCCTCATAGACCGGAGCCTTCATGCCCTTCATGGCCGCTTCGATATCGTCAATTGCCTGGTAAATGATCGTGTAGAGCCGCATGTCGACGGACTCGGATTCTGCAAGCGCCTTGGCCTGAGCATCGGGCTTGATATTGAAGCCGATCACGATCGCATTAGCTGCGGAAGCAAGCGTCACGTCGGATTCGCTGATCGCGCCGACACCGCTGTGGATCACGCGGACCGTGATCTCATCGTTCGAAAGCTTTTCAAGCGAAGACTTGATCGCCTCGACGGAGCCCTGAACGTCTGCCTTAACAACTAAGGGCAGCTCTTTCAGGTTGCCGGCCTGGATCTGATCGAACAGGCTGTCCACAGTAAGCTTATGCTTGGATTCCGCAAGTTTCTTCTTCTTTTCTTCGGCAATGAAGGTGTCCGCATATTCACGGGCCTGCTTCTCGTTCTTATGACCGAGGCAGACCTCGCCGGCATTCGGTACTCCGTTCAGTCCGAGGATCTCGACCGGCGTCGAAGGCGTTGCGGCCTTCATCGCATTGCCGTCCGCATCCAGCATCGCACGGACACGTCCGTACGTCGAACCGGCGGAAACGAAGTCACCCTGTTTTAAGGTACCCTTCTGCACGAGCACAGTCGCGACCGGGCCGCGGCCCTTGTCCAGTTTTGCCTCAATGACGACGCCTCGCATCTCGCGGTTCGGGTTGGCCTTCAGTTCCTTGACTTCGGTGACGAGCAGGATCATTTCTAACAGCGTGTCGATGTTTTCTCCGGTCTTTGCGGAAACCGGGACGAAGATCGTATTGCCGCCCCATTCCTCGGCGACAAGGCCGTATTCCATGAGCTCCTGCTTGACACGGTCCACGTTCGCCGCGGGCTTATCGATCTTATTGACCGCAACGATGACGTCGACGTTTGCGGATTTCGCATGGTTGATCGCTTCCACGGTCTGCGGCATCACGCCGTCATCCGCGGCAACGACCAGGATCGCGATATCGGTCGCCTGAGCGCCGCGCATACGCATGGCAGTGAAGGCCTCGTGACCCGGCGTATCGAGGAATGTGATCCGTTCACCCTTGCATTCGACCGTATAGGCGCCGATGTGCTGGGTAATGCCGCCCGCCTCACGGCTCGTGACGTTCGTTCTGCGGATCGCATCCAGCAAGGAAGTTTTACCATGATCGACGTGACCCATGACGCAGACGACCGGAGGCCGCTTCTTCATGAGTTTCTCGTCTTCCTCATCCTCTTTCAGCAGTTCTTCAATGACGTTGACTTCAACTTCCTTCTCGGACAGAATGTCATACTCGAGCGCCAATGCCTCGGCCTCTTCGTAGGAGAGTTCGGAGTTCAGCGTCATCATCTTACCCTGCAGGAACAGCTTCTTGATCAGTTCCGCGGGCTTCATCTTCATCTTATCGGAAAGATCCTTGATCGTGATGACTTCTGGAAGCGTGATCATCTTGATGACTTCCTCTTCCACGACTTCCTTCGGCTTCTTGTTCTGATCCTTCGTCAGATTCTTGAAGTTTTCGGCTTTCTTCCCGTCTTTGCTCCGGTCGAAATCGGTCTTCTTTCCGCCTTTTCCGCTTCCCTTCTGGCCGCGGACGTCGCTCTTCGAAACGAGTTTTTCACCGGCGGCGTTCGCACTGTTCACGTGGATCCGCGGACCGCCCTGACGGGCTCCGTCCTTTGAGAAAATGCCGCGGTTATCCTTCGCGCCGGGACGTCCCTGCGTGTGTTCACCGGGTTTATCGCCGAACGGCTTCTTCGGACCGGCTCCGGAGGCAGGACGGTTCTTGTCAAACGGCTTCCGGTCGTCTTTTCCGCGGTTGTCGACCAGGTGGACTTTCCCGGAACTGTTTTTGCCGAAAATGCCCTTTTTGCTGTCGGATGACTTCTTCTCTTCCGAAGCCTTGACCTGATTCAAATCCACCTTGCCGAGAATGTTGATCGAAGGACGGGCAGCCGGCTTCTTTTCGACAACTTCCGGCTTTTTCTCAGCAGCTTCGGGCCTCTTTTCCTCGGGTTTCTTTTCCTCGGGTTTCCTTTCTTCGGGCTTCTTCTCTTCGGGTTTCTTCTCTCCCGGCTTCTTCACGGGCGCCTGAATCACGGAAGCGTCCGCTTTTTGAACGGATTCGACGCTTTCCTTTTGAGGTTTCTCGGAAGGAACGGCTTCAACGGAAGCCTTCTGCTGTTCTTCCGGAGCAGGCACAGCGGCCTTTTCCTTCGCTTCGGGTGCCTTGACCTCAACGGCCTTCTCGACGGGAGCCGCCTTCTTTTTGGGCTGTTCCGAAGGAGCCGCCGCTTCTGTCTTTTCAGGCTTCACGGGAGAGGTCTGAACAGGAGCCGAATGAAGGGATTCCGCTTCCTTCTTCGCCTTTTCGGGCTTGGGCGCCTCTTTTTTCAGATCATCCTTTGCATAATCCCGATACTGCTGTGCGGTCGTCGGGACGTTTGCCTTAATACGGCCCTGCGTGCCGGATGAATCGCGGTGATCGGCTTCCGATCTGCCTTTTTCCGAGGGCTTGCCGGATTTCGCGAATTTATCGCCGAAAGAAGTCTTGGAATTCTCCGGCCGGAACAAAAAAACGGGCTTTTTCTTCTTGACCGTTTCGGTCTGAGCAGCAGTCTTTTCACCGGAATCCGCAGGCTTTTCGGCCTTCACGGGCGCCTCGGCAGGGGATGCGGGTTTTTCTTCACGCTTCTCCGCCTTCACCAAGACAGCGCGTTTCTCCAACGATTTGCTTTTCTCCAAAGCCTTCGCCTTTTCTTTCACCAGTTCCACTTGCGCCTCATCCAATCCGGACTGCACGGTAAAACCATCTCCCAGAAACGAGAGAATGTCTTTCGTGCTCAATTCCATTTGTTTGGACAATTCATGAACTCTGATTTTTGCCATTTTATTCTCCTAAGTTCAATTTCCTCAAAAAGAGGTTCCGAAACCCTTCATCTTTGATCGCTGCGACGGAACGAAGGTCCTTTCCGACTGCTTTCGCGAGAGATTCCCGCGTCCCGGCTTCCACCAGCGCAACGTTTCGATACGCACACTGATCATGAAAGCGCTTTTTCGTATTCTCGGAAGCATCCTCGGACAAAACCACCAGACAAACGGTGCCTTCCCGAAGGGCGTCGAGCACCCGGTCCCCGCCGGAAACCAGCTTTCCGGCTTTCATGGCCAAAGACAGCACCGACAATGCCTCATTCTGCATGAAGGACCTCCTTCAGTTTCCGGACCAAGTCCGAAGTTACGGGCATGCCGAAGATCTTGGACAGATTCCGCCGCTTCTCCTCACAGGCCACACAGGCCTGATTCCTGCAAAGATATGCGCTCCTGCCGAAATGGTGCCGGTCCGGGTCAATGAGAATCCCCTCTCCGGTCTTCATGATCCGAAAGAGCTCGGACTTCGGCCGGTATTTCCGACAGGACATGCATTGTCTTTGACCGGTTGCCCCTTTCAACTTGCCTTATCCTTCCCGATTCTCGTCGGAAGCTTCCTCTTCGTAGGCTTCCTCCTCATACTCTTCCTCTTCTTCGTAATCGTCGAAGAGGCCTTCTTCTCTTGCCTGAGACTCAGACTTGATGTCGATCTTAT
>JAEEIV010000021.1 GCA_016281555.1 Lachnospiraceae bacterium
ATGATGACGCTCGGGATCGGGATCTTTCTCGGCTTCAACATGGAGTGGAAGACCATTGAATACGACGTAACGAAGTTTTTTGACGAGACGAAATACGCCGATTACCGCCTGTATTCGGAAACGGGCTTCTCGAAAGAGGAACTGAGAAAGATCGCCTCGATCGACGGCGTGGACGCGGCGACGCGGTTTCTGTCGGTCAATTTGGATTTGAAGGGCGAAGGGAAAAAGGCGCTTGCACTGGACGTTTCGGAAAACTACACTGTGTCCACCTTCACGCTGATGGAAGGGCAAGACTACGACGAAACGGGAGACGGGATCTGGCTGTCTGACAAATTTGCGAAACTGAACGAGATTTCGATTGGCGACACGCTGACGCTGGAGTTCCAGGGGACGGAGATCAAAGGGGAGGTCGTCGGGCTCATCAAAGCCGGGGAGCATTTGATCTGCGTCGCCGACAGCAATCAGGTCATGCCGGATTTCAATACGTTCGGCTTCGCTTATATTTCACCTGTAAAGCTGGAGACGGTCCTTCGCGAAAAAGTACTGAAGTCGGTCTCGGAAGAATTGGAAAAAGCCGGTCTTCCTGCGGAAACGGCCAAAGAGCAGGCGGAGTCGATGCTGACGGACGAAATGCTCGAAAGCGCAAAAGACCGGGTCTTTGCTGAAATCAACCTGCTTTCCGGCCTTTCTAAAACCGAACTTGAGGATGCGGTCAAGGAAAAACTCGGCAAAACATTGATGGTCGTGCCGAAGGAAGATCATGCCGTTTATCAGGAAGCCATGGGGGAAGCGACCGAAGGAAAGGCAATGGGCTCGATCCTTCCGGTACTGTTTCTCGCCATTGCGATTTTAACCATGGTCACGACCATGCACCGCATTGCCACGAAGGAAAAAACGCAGATCGGCGTTCTGAAGGCGCTCGGCTTCAAGAACCGGACGATCCTGATCCACTATTCGTTCTACGGCCTCCTGATCGGCATCGTCGGCGCCGCGCTCGGCGGGGTGCTCGGGTATTTCGTCTGCAAGGCAGTCATGAGTGAAAACGGAATGATGGGCACGTATTTCGACATGCCCGATTGGACGGCCGCGACTCCTGCATTCTGCTATCCGGTGATCGCCGGGACGGTATTGCTGCTGACGCTTATCAGCTTCCTGTCCGTACGTGCGCAGCTCATCGGCACGCCGGCGGATGCGCTTCGTCCTTATACGCCGAAGAAAATGAAAAAGTCCGTTCTGGAGCGGCTTCCGTTCTTCGGAAAAATGGGCTTTGCCACAAAATGGAACGTCCGCGATCTTTCGCGTCATAAGAGCCGGTTTGCCATGACGCTCGTCGGCATCATCGGCTGCATGGTCCTACTCGTCGGCGGTCTCGGGATGCGCGATACGATGGCAGGGTTTCTCGACCTTCTGGACAACGGCGTTTCGCATTATGCCACGAAGGTCAACATCGCGGACAACACAGAGTTTGAAAAGGTGAAAGATCTGATCGAAGATCTGGACGCTGACTGGGAAAGCTATTCGGGAATCAGCATCGAAGGATATACGGCGACACTCGACATAGTTCACAACGATCAGGGAAGGATCAGCATCATTGACGAAAACAACAAACCGATCGATCTGCAGGACGACGGCGTCTATCTCTGCCTGCGGCTGGCCGACCGGGCAAAGATCGGAGAGTACATTGAGTTTTCGCCGTACGGCAGCGAGGATACGTACAAAGTCAGGGTGGCCGGTTACAACCGTTCGATCATGACCGAAAGCGTGACCATGACAAGCCGGTATGCCGATGAACTCGGGATCCGGTATACCGTATCTGCCGTTTATACGGAAAAGGGTTCGGCCGAGATCCCGTCCTCGGAACTGATCTCCGGAAAACAGGACAAGCGGCAATTAATGGACAGCTTCGGCAGTTTCATTGAGATCATGGACGGCATGGTCATCATTCTCGTGATCGCGGCCGTGATCCTCGGAATCGTGGTGTTATATAACCTCGGCGTGATGAGCTATGTGGAACGTTCCCGCGAACTGGCCACGCTGAAAGTGCTCGGATTCCGGAGCAAAAAGATCGGCCGGCTCCTGATTTCTCAAAACGTCTGGCTGACCGTGATCGGTGTGGCGCTCGGACTTCCTGCAGGACTCGGTGCGCTTCAGTGGATGCTGTCGGCACTTGCAGGGGAGTATGAAATGAAGCTGATGCTCGGTCCGCTGACCTATATCGTTTCCATTGCGCTCACCTTCGGTGTATCGCTTTTCGTGGGATGGATGGTCGCACGGAAGAACAAAAAAATCGATATGGTGGAGGCACTGAAATGTGCGGAATAGGCGACACATTATCACTATGTATTATACATATTGACTTTTTCAATGAATTCGTGTAAAATACCTTCCGTTAAAAGGGTGAGGAGTTTGGCACTCACTCTGTTTGTGTTGCATAATACCCGGAAGGCGGTAGTATAGTGCGTATTTCAAAGCGTTTTCAAAAACGTTTCACGGCAATGCTCCTTGTTGCATGTTTGTTGCTGACGGCATGCATGGGGTATTGCACGCACCTTTTTACCTTTGCCTTCGAGAATGACACCCAGGTTTCCGAGCCGGAAAGCAAAGAACCGGAAGATACCGTTCCGGAAGGATTTGCACAGCAGACGCTTTCTTACCGGCTGGACGACAACGGCGCTACGGTAACTCTTTCAGGCCTGCTGCCGGAAAAGGCGGATGCCAAGGTGACCAAGCGCGCCGGCACGAAACGCGCGTCTTCCAACCTGTTCTCATTTGACATTGCATTTAACGAGTCGTTCTCCCTGAAGGATCCGATCACAGTGACGCTTTCCGATCCGCTCATCCGCGACGCCTTGGATCGCGGCGAGGAGATCGGCATCATTCACGTCGCGGAAGACGGAACGAAGAAGCTGCTTTCTTCCGATAGTGCGGACGGTGCGGTCGTCTTCCAAACGACGGAGTTTTCCGAATTTAATGTTGTCAGCGCAGCCGCGGCCACACTCGAAAAATGGAGCGGCGACTGCGGCAGCTTTTCATTGGTCGGTTACGGCGTCTCGCTTTCCGAGATCGACGTGAAGGCGGAAGAAGGGGTGAGCGTTCTCAAGGCGTACAGCGCCGAGCGGGATCTGTTCAGCCGCCTGTCCGTCGAGATCAAGGACGGCACGAAGGAAAATCGCGAGAAGATCGCGGTCCGCACTGTGAAAGACGGCAGCATTGCGGGAGAGGTCACGAAGGGAAAAGATCCTGATACGTCGTTTGCACTCGTGCTCGATTCCGGGTTTCGGAACCGGAGCGTGAAGAACGGCAATGTCTCGTTGTCAGGCGTGCTCCCGAAGAACCTGACGGTGACGGCGGAAGACGTCCGCGACCGGTACGGCGTGCTGACCGGCGACAATGACCGTCTGTTGGCGGCATACGACATTACCTTAAATGAAAGCGGTTCGGAGTACGAACCGGACAAGGATCATCCGGTGGAAGTGACGATGGCGCTTCCGGGGCGGAAGAGCGGTTCCTCTCTGACCCTCGTTCACATTCTGGACGACGGCACGCAGGTGCCGGTCGATTTCGTCACGGAGGGCGAATCGATCCGCTTCAATGCGGAATCGTTCTCGGTCTATGTGGTCATCGAGCATGAAACCGGGACCGTGGTCACGCCGCGGGTGCAGTTCCATTTCATTGCCGACGGAGCGACGGAACTGAGCAACGGATCCACTGCTTATTACGAAGGCTCTCCCTATTCTTTCAGAAACAAGCACGGCGATATGCAGAACTCGCAGATCCTTTCGGATGGCGAGACGCTTGAATTCATCGCGGATCCCGAAAACCGGCATGACAAGTTCTTCTACGGCTGGTATATGGTCAATCCGTTCGTGGTGAGCGGCACCACTGATGAATACGGCATCGGAACGGACGGGACCAAACTGTATTACACCTGGCCGGCGGTTCCGGCTTCTGCTGAATTCGAGTCGACGATCACCATCAATGAATCCAACGTGAGCATCGGCGATACGGTCACCTGGAGCCTGGGCAGTCTTTCCGGTTCCGGCACGGTCGATTCGGACGGCAATGTGCACGTCTTCCTGGCTCCTCTTTTCGAAAACTACAATTTCATCAATTTCATGCTCTACGCAAAGGACGTGGTGGTCGCGGGTTCCAACAGCCTGATGGCGCGCAAGATGATCGCGCTCGGCAGCTCCCCGGAAGTGAGCGTGAAGATCAGCGACATCCGTTCCACCAGTACCGACCCTGTTCATCTGATCTTTACGGGCTGGGAATACAACGCCGGCACGGATACGAATCCTAGCTGGGTCACCATCCAGACGGTCGATTATACCGGCGCGGAAGTGAACGGGGACAGCGGCGGCGTCTACCTGAACGTCAGCCTTGCGGACACGACGAGCATTGATCTGTACCCCGTGTTCATTGAGGCCCGCTGGGTGGACTTCTTCTCGGGCGTTACCGAAAGCGGCGCGTCTTATGTTCCTTCGCGGTTCCTGGAATCATGGGCTTCCGCGGCACCGGTTGGCATGTACGAGCAGCCTGGCGTTAATATTTTCACACAACTGGAGACTTCTGTCCGTGCAGGATACGATTTCGATGGCTGGTATGCATTTGCCGTAACGGATTCGAACGGCAACATCACGAACCTGGTGAACCCTGCGCCTGTCACGGTTTCTTACATCGACGTCACACAGAAATACCTGGTCAAGACTGTCACGGTCAATACGACGGCCATTAGGATCACCAATGCCGACGGCAGCATTGCTTTCAGCGGAGAGTGCGCATTGACGGACAACGGTGACGGAACGGGTTCACTTTCCTCAAGCGGTCCGATCGTGCTGTTCAGTTCCGGAACCACGGCAAACAGCCTGAAATTCCGCGATGATCTCGACCGTCTGACTTTGTATGCCAACTGGGCACCCGCTTCCTCGCAGATCACCGTCGTTTACTGGACGGAGGTGGCGCAGGACAAAGATTACGTCGCACCCGCTGCAGGCCACGAGAAAGACGATTACAAGGCCGGCGCCGTCAAGGTCATTACGACGGCAGAACTGAACGCTCAGTCGGCAGCGATCGGCACAACGTTTTCTTCAGGTTCCGCGATCACGCTGGCTGAACTGCAGCAGTACACGGAGAATTCCGTGAGCATTCTGGCGACGGCGAACCTCGACGACGTCGGAGCGGTGCTCGCCGGCGAAGAAAAATTCTACGATCTGAATACGACGTTGTCCGATGCTTCCGTCACGATCAACGGCGACGGCAGCACGACGTTCAACGTATATTACAGCCGCAAGACGTTCAAGATCGTTTTCCACATCGGCCGTGACGGTTACGTCAAGACGGGCGGTCAGCAGAAGACGACCGACGGCTGGGATCCGTACGGCAACTGGATCCAGTACATGTATAACGATCCCGCGCTGCGCGCCTTGATAGGCCATGATGACAACGGTCAGCCGTACTACAACGGTCTTTCCCAAGCCGGCGTCTTCAGCATGACGTATAACGGCGTGACGTATGATTCCACGTATGTGACGAACTCCGCCAACATCATGGGCGATTACGTCCCGGCGGACGATGAGAACGTTTACGTCATCACGGCGAAGTACGGCGCGTACATCGGCGACCGCTGGCCGACGCCGGTCAATCCCGCGTTCACGTTCACAGATCCGAGCAACGCCAGATACACCATGTACATCTGGGCTGCCTACTACGGAAGCCTGTACGGCAGGATCGCGAACGAGCGCCCGACGTACGGCAACCAGATGGGCAACAACCCCGATATCAACGGTATTTATGAATATATGTCCGCGGAACTCTGCTCGAACCGCGCGGGTGACGACATCATCAACGCGAATCAGGTGCACCACCTGGTCGCATACTTCGGCACCAAGGGTAAAGCCGGCATCATCAAGAACTATCATATTTATTATGAGGCGATCGATGGGACGTATGACCCGGCGAACGTGACGCTCGTATCCGGCTCGGATTTCCTTTCGTACAGACAGACGTCGTGGAGCGCCACTGAAGGCAGCAGGGATGCGGTGAACGGCCATACCTTCTATTTGGCGGATGATACGCAGGTCATTTCCAACCTGGAGCCTGAATATCAGCTGGCAACGACAATAGACGGATACGAACCGGTTTACAGCTGCTATAATACGCCGCAGACCAACGATCACCACATTTATTTCTTCTACCGTCCGAAGCAGTACACGCTGACGTTCAATCTCGGCGATTCGACGAGATCGGACAACTATTACTATACACAGTCGCTCGCGGATGCAGACAAGTACACCGATCTCATTACCGTTCCGGAAGGTCATTACTTCCAGGGTTGGTATACGAATGAAGCAGGCATCGGCGAACCTTTCGATTTCGCTTCCGAGCATATGCCCAGCCAGAACGTGGTGCTGTATCCGATTCTGAAGGTGTACCAGTACATTGTCAAACTCGATCCGAACGGCGCCGTGATCGACCACCGGACCAATGCATCGATGGCGACGTACTTTACTGCGGATTACGGCGAGCAGGTCGGCGAATATTCATTGTCGCGCACGTTCATTAGGCTGACGGACAAGGAACTGACGCCGGGCGATCCGACGTACTACACCGGCACCAAATACTACTATATCAATACGCAGAGACTGGAGATCGCGTCGGAGGGCGAATGGGGTCTTCCCACAGAGCTTCGAAATGCGGTCTATGTGGCCGAGGATCAGATCGACTCGTATTACAACTGGTACTGCGACATCATTGACAATGCCGATCCGACGTGGTGGACGGGCGTTCAGAAACTCTCGAAGAGCGAGTTCCTTTCGACCTATGCCTCGTATCCGTACCGTCCGATTTCCAGCGGCGAGCATTATACCGGAATGGGCTGGTACCAGGTACACGATGACGGCACCGTCGCCACCATGCCGTTCAACTTCAACGATCCGGTGACGGGACCGCTCACGCTCCGCGCGTTGTGGCGTCTCGACGGCGGCCTTTACATTCAGTACAATCCGTATTACGTCGTGGATGACGGCGAAGGACACGTGACGACCGTGGCCGGCGAATTGTCCAGCTGGACGGATCCTGAGAATCCGTCGATGCAGCTTTACGCCGATCAGTCGATCGTGAACATTCTTCATGCGCCGACGAACACGACGTCCGGCTGGATCTTCCGCGGCTGGCGGGTCGTCAAGGCAGCAGGCACGGCGACGTATGAAGAGGGCGGCGTGCAGATTCAGTATATTATCTGGGAGCCGTTCCAGCTCGATTCCAACAATCAACCTGTCTATTATCAGCCGGGTGACGTCTTTATCGTAGACTCCGAGCTCGTTTCGGAGAGACCGCAGGGCGGCGTCGGTGCAATCATTCATATGCAGGCGTACTACGAGCCGGAAGATGATTCCTACCGGCGGCCTTACGTCACGAACCTGATTCTGGATGCGAACAGTCCCTACAAGGGCTATGTGAACACCTCGGATTCGACGAGTCTTCCGCCGATCGCAGGCCCCGGCAGCGAAATCATCAATACGGAGTCCAATATCTATAACGGACATCCGACCCAGATCCTGCTCGGCGACTTCCAGTCGAACGTCGCGCTTCATTTGTATCAGTACGCGACGTCGAAGACGTTCCATTCCGTCACCGGCACGAACTTCTTCACGAACCAGGACGGTCATTTCCTGATCGGCTTCGACGAAGAGTCCGATCCGGTCGTGAAAGGCTTTGTTCCGACGTATATGTCTGATTCGGTCATTTCGGTGACCCGGAATGAAATCAATAAGGTCCTGTATGCGATGTGGGAGCCGATGGTCTACGTGACCTTTGTCAACACCACCGCGCAGGACATCACGATCGACCTCACCGGCAGCGGCGCGAACACTGTGAGCATCGTCAATCAGATCACCGGCGAGTTCGACCGTGAGCGGCTGACGACGACGATCGTCGTCCCGGCGAAGTCCGGCGACGTGAACGGCAGCGTCAAGGTCGTTATGCCGCGGGCGGAAGCGGGCACCGATTCCGTGATCGCGACGGCGGTGAACGATCATGTTCACAGGAAAATCACCGTGAGCGGCGAGTATCCTTCGGGAATCCCGTACGGCACCGGCAGCACGGATATCCGGTACGGAAACGACGTAACGTATACCGGCACGCTCGTGACCGATGCGACCGGCATCATCGTGACGTACACGGAAGTGATCGACGCCGAAGTGTTATACGACGTGAACGGCGGTACGTGGACCGATACGGCTCCGTACGCTCACCTCGGCGGTGACCGGTATGTGCTGGACGCGAACCTCATCGTCAACAACGCGTATAGGCCTACGGATCCGGAGAGAACGGGTTATCTGTTCCTTGGCTGGACGACGAATGCTGACGTTGCGGCACACACCGATTTCGGTTCGGCGAGCGCGGTCACGTGGGGTGATACGACGATCACGCCGGATGCGGACGGCAACGTCCTCGACAAGGTGCGGAGCGATTATCTCTGGGATTTCAGCCGGGATTACAGGGATTTAAGTGACGAGGAAGCAATTCTGTATGCCGTATGGAGCGAATACGTGACGGTCACTTTCAACGTGTCGATGACGAATTCTGCGAACCATAACTGGACCGGTCCCGCGACGTCTTCCGAAAACGTTCCGTACACTTATTACCGGAGCAGCGAGACGGCCCGGACCGTGACGTACACGATGGCAAAGGGCGACCGTGTGTTGAGACCGGATGATCCTACGCCGAATTCGGACCACTCGGATTGGATCTTCTATAGGTGGGCGATCTCGAGCAGCTTCAGAAACACCGCCAAAGCCCCGTCTGACGCCGGAATGATCGCGAGCGCGTTTGATTTCTCCGAGCGGATCGTGAGTGACATGACGCTCTACACCTCGTGGTCGAGCACGCAGCCCCAGTATTTCACGTTTACCGTGGAAAACCACGTGGAAGGCGGCAATCCGGGAGACTCGTTCGATTACACGATCGCCGTGTCGGATGAAAAGGCGCTCGGCAAGATCGGAAACAACTCCGGCAACGTCATCGGCACGCCGGATCGGTTGTGGGGATCACTCGATGTCTCAATGAAGAACAATGAGAAGTACACGATCAGAGTCATCGTTTCGTACATTACGAACTGGGGTGGGGCAAACGGCATCGAAATCGAAGTTTACGACAAAGACGGTCGTATGGTCAAGACCGGTCAGGTGATTTACTGCAACGGCAATACATACAAGAACTTTGTTTCAGATTATAAATACACGCTGACGGTCGCACAGGCCGCGAAGACCGGCTATGAGACGACCGTTACGCCGGGTACCCCCAGCGGGAACATTGACTTCTCGAAAAATGACGCGAGCCGGACGTTTACGTTCTTATCCAAAATGCGGCGTACGACTACAGGGAATCTTGCGGCTCAGGCACAGCAAGAGTTCGCGCCGGACACGAACAGTTACGTCGCCGGCGAGGATAACAGTCTCACCGTTGTGTTCAACAACAAGGGAGCGGTTTACGTGGCCCCAACGGGTTACGATACTGATATTGCTTCGCTGCTGTGGATCTCATTGCTCGGGCTCATGCTTGTGGCAGGAGCGCTCATCGGGATCCTACAGCACAGAGGAAAGAGAGGTGATGTCAGATGATCTTTTGGATCTTCTTGAGATCGCCCTCGGAAACAGGGCTCCGGCCCAGGAGCGGAACGATCGTGCGAGACCGGTCGGGGACACCGCCCGAGAACGAGGGGAGGTACCAAAACGATACATAGTGTCAGAAATACCATTCCTTCGGAAATGATGGAATTCCAAACGGACTCACGATCAGAAATCCGGGCGGAGAGCAGTAGGAAAACAAATGCTATCGAAAGGAGCAGAACGATGAATAAGGTTTTGAAGAGATTATGCGTTCTCGTCTTGGCGGTTTCTACCGTCCTCGCAATGAGCACGACCGCGTTTGCATCGCCGACGGTGAACAACCAGGGCGAGCAGGGCGCGTTCACGACTCCGGACACGCCGACCACTCAGGGCAAGGTTCTTCAGCTCAGCAAAGAGCTGACGGCGTACAGCCCGGCGGGTGCAGGCGACATCTATGCGCCGGACATCAGTTATACGTATACGATCGCTCCGGCGACGGTCCCGGCAAATGCCACCGTTACGGATAATGCGAACAAGCATACGAGCAACACTGCCGTCACGGTTCCCGTGAAGGCCGGCGTAGGCACTCCTGTGATCGCCAATTCCGGCGTGGTCGCATGGACGAACACCGATATGCTTGTTGCCAATGTCCACGGCGATCCGAACAAGAAGGACATTGCCATTGACTTCTCATCGGTCGTTTTCACGGGCGCAGGCGTTTACCGTTATGAGATCACGGAAACGCTGACCAGCGGATATACGTATGCGTCATCGGGCGTTACCGAGACGACGGATGCGACGAACGGTCATACCCGGTTTGTCGACGTTTACGTCCGCCCTGCAACGACCGGTTATACGGATGGCTCGACGGCAGCGCAGTGGGACATCTACGGTTTCACCTGCTTCTACAATAATGTTGCAGAAATCACGGATGCGAACAAGACGACGAGTCCCGTCAAAACGACCGGTTTCGTGGCCGGCACGACGAACGGAACGGATGCGGTCAAAGCGGACAGCTATTACACCTTCTCGGTCATGGTCAGCAAGAACGTCGTGAACGACGGGTACGGCGCGGCAACCGTTGCGTTCCCGTTCACGATCATCTTCACGAACGATACCATTACCAGAACCGTGGACATCCAGGGATATGAAAAGAGCGCGACGGCCACCGGTTATCTCAATCCTCCGGCCGGAGTCATCAATGATACGAAGGGCATCCTCTATCTGAAGAGCGGCGGAATGGTGAGAATTTACGGCATCCCCTGCGGGACGAGCGTTGAGATCTATGAAACCAACGTTGCGACCGGCGTGACCTATAAGGTCGATACTACGGTCAATCACGAGACTCCGACGACAGACAATGCGGTTTCATGGGGCACCGCTCCGTCAAGCGCAGTCGCTCAGGCCGCGACAAAAGAAGCTTATCAGTCCACGAAAGCGACGATCACGACCACCGCAGGCGCAGAGGGTATCGAGAACGACGTGGAGATCACGAACACATTGCTCACGATCTCTCCGACGGGCGTGGTCCTTCGGATCGCTCCGTACGCGCTGATCCTTGCAGCCGGCATCATTCTCTTCTTCGTGGCGCGCCGCCGCAAGGAAGACAAAGAAGAACTCGCTAACGCGTAAGCGCTGGTAACCATAACTCATTTGGAAGGAGCAAAACGATGAAAAACATGATCAAGAAAATCGGCGTTCTCATTCTGGCAGTGACCACGGTCCTTGCCATGAGCACGACCGCATTCGCAGCGACGACGTTGGATACCAACGGCGAACAGGGCGCGTTTGCAACTCCGGATACGCCGGTGTCGCAGAGCAAGACCCTTGTGATCGAAAAAGAGCTGAAAGTCTACAACGTCAATGAAACGACGATCAATGCGCCTGACGTGATGTATACCTACACTCTTCAGCCCGCGACGGTCCCGGCCAATGCCTCTGTCACGGATAACGCGAACAAGCACGCGGGCAACACCGCCGTTACGGTTCCCGTGAAGGCAGGCATCAATCATCCCACGGCATGGAGCACGCTTTCTGTCTCCTGGAGTCCGAGCGAGACCGTGACGGCTGCTCCGGACGGCGCGTCCAACAAGAAGGACCTTTCGCTTGATTTCTCGGGCATCGTCTTCACGGGCGCAGGCATCTACCGTTATGAACTGCAGGAATCCGGTTCTTCGGGCTATGATCTCGTTTCGTCCGGCATCACCGGAACGACTGGAACGAGAACGCGCTTCATTGACGTTTACGTCCGTCCTGCGACGACCGGTTACACGGACGGCTCGACGGCAGCGGAATGGGACATCTACGGTTTCACCTGCTTCTACAATAACGTTGAGACGATCACGGATGCGAACAAGACGACGGTTCCCGTCAAGACGACCGGTTTTGTCACCGGCACGTCGGACGGCACGACCACGGTGGAACCCGACAGATACTTCACCTACAATGTGATGGTCTCCAAGACGGTCGTGAACGACGGCTACGGTGCAGCTACCGTGGAATTCCCGTTCACCGTGCTTTTCACGAACAGTGCGGTCACGAAGCAGGTCGACATCAGCAGCACCGTGACCGGTGCGGCCGACGGCTTTACGGATCCTGCAAAGGCAGCGCTTTCCGCTGAGACGACGAACGGCATCCTGAAACTGAAGAGCGGCGCTTCCGTGAAATACATCGGCATTCCTTGCGGCACGTCTGTGGAAGCCTATGAAACCAACGTTGCGACCGGCGTGACCTACAAGGTTGACACGGCTGTTGATGCTGCGACTCCGGTCACCGATAATGCGGTTTCGTGGGGCACTGCTCCTTCGGCGGCTGTTGCCCAGACCACGAAGGCGGCTTACGAATCCACGAAGGCGACCATCACCCCGACCGTTGATACGAAAGACACGGTCAATCATACGATCGCCGTCACGAACACCCTGCTCACGATCTCCCCGACGGGCGTGGTCCTTCGGATCGCTCCGTACGCGCTGATCCTTGCAGCCGGCATCGTTCTGTTCCTCGTGGCACGCCGCCGCAAGGAAGATAAGGAAGAAGTCGCGAACGCGTAATGAATGAATCACCGGATGAGTAAAGAGGAACAGCCATGGCTGAGGAAACAAATGTGAATCAGAACACGGCCAATGAGCAGCCAAGCAAGACGGAACGGAAGATGAAACGTTCGGACAAATCGGTCCGTTCGTATCAGTTCTTCCTGATCCGGCTGGGCGTACTGTTATTGGTCCTGTGGGTGCTGTTCTTCTTTATCATCGGTGTGGTCCGCATGCCGAGCACCGACATGTATCCGCGGATCGACGCGGGCGATCTCCTCGTGTATTACCGTCTGGACAAGGACGTGAAGGCACAGGACGTGATCGTCATTGAGAAGACCGTGCCGGAGATGGAGGGAAAGCAGCGGATCGTAAGCCGCGTGATCGCGGTGGCGGGCGACCGGGTGGAGATCACGGACGACGCTCACGTAATGGTGAACGGAAACGTCCTCGTAGAGAGCAACATCTTTTATCCGACGTCCCGCTACGAGGGATTCACGGAATATCCCCTGACTTTGAAGGAAGGGGAATGCTTCGTCCTGTCCGACAGCCGCAACGGCGGGATGGACAGTCGGTTCTTCGGACCGGTGAAGAAGGACGAGATCAAAGGCACGGTCATTACGATCATGCGGCACAATCAACTGTAAGAGAGAAGAGAGACCTCGAGTGCCGGGAGCAAAGACCGGAGGGGACGGAAAGGAGAGACAGTGGCAGTCAAGACACGGCCGACGCCGGATGACTTCCAGGAACCGAAGAAGCGGGATGCCGCGTCGAAGAATACGGTCGACACGGTATTGTCACGCGTGGTGGAGCATGGGAACACGTTGCTTTCCGTGCTGTTCGGTCTGCTTGCCGCCGTCCTGATCCTTTATTCCGGTTATATTCTTTACGACACAGTCTACACGGAGAACACCGCAGCTTCCGCGCCCTTCGATTTATTGAAGTACAAACCGGAGATCATCGACAACGGCGCGACGCCCGATACGGGAAGCGACATGCTGGCGGAGATCAACAAGGACTATCGCGCATGGCTGACCGTGTACGACACCGGAATCGATTATCCTGTCGTGCAGGGCACGGACGACCTGTATTATGCAAACCATGACGTATACGGGAACGCGAAGCTGACGGGCTCGATCTATCTCGCGGCAGCAAATGCCCCGGACTTCACCGACAGTTACAACGTGATTTACGGCCACCACATGGACAATGGGGCGATGTTCGGCTGGCTGCACAAGTATGAGGAACAAAGCTACTTCGACGCTCACCGGGAAGGACTTCTCGTGACGACGAAGGGTGTCTTCGACCTGAATGCGTTCGCGTACATTGAGACGGACGCCTATGAGAAGAAGATCTACGACGTGGGCGACCGGATGGACGAAGTCCTCGAACACCTTCGTGCGATGCAGGCGGCGAGCGACGGGACGACCGTCGTGAGGATCATGGACGAGAACGCATTGAAAGATGCTTCTCAGGTCGTGGCACTTTCGACCTGCCGCAGTGCAGAGACGAACGGCCGTCTCGTGGTCCTGGCGACCATGACGAGACGGAACCTCATGAACATCACAGCCGAGGATTACGACGGCGAGTACGACGCTGCGACGCATTCCCTGGGCAACGTGAAGCTGAACTATGAGGACGACACGACGGTGTCCTACAGTCTGGACGGCGGAAAAACGTGGACGGAAGGGCTTCCGGAGATCCGGGACGTCGGAACGGTCAATGCGATCCTGAAGGCGGAG
>JAEEIV010000022.1 GCA_016281555.1 Lachnospiraceae bacterium
AAGACGGAAAGGAGAGAGATCATGGATCAGCAGTTTTCGGAAATCACGGTCAATGCGCATTCGAGCATCCGGATCGGCGGAAGCATAGTAGTGTGGTTCGATCCCTTTCACGTGAAAGAGGAGACGCACGATGCGGACGTCGTGTTCATCACGCACGATCATTACGATCATTATTCGAAAAGCGATCTGAAGAAGGTATCAAAAAAAGACACGGTTGTCGTAACGCCGGAAAACGCGGAAACGGTGACGGTTCCCGGCCTTTCGTTTGAACCCGTTCCCGCGTACAACGTCGGGAAAAAGTTTCATCCGAAGGAAAATCACTGGTTCGGTTACGTCGTCATTATGGACGGAAAACGTTATTACGTCGCCGGCGATACGGACGTGACTCCGGAACTTCTTGAAGTCAAAGCCGACGTCGCGCTTCTTCCGGTCGGCGGCACGTATACGATGACCGCGGAGGAGGCGGCTCAGGCTGCGGCGAAGATGGACGTTCCGGCCTTTATCCCGACGCATTACGGAGATATCGTCGGAAAGAAGACGGACGGAGAACTTTTCCGGTCGCTTCTTAACGGGAAGAAACAGGTCGCTCTGAAAATCAACTGAGGAGGAAAGCCATGAATCAGGTGGAACGGATCAAGAAAATGGAAGGGATCCTCGACGAAGCCAAGTCCGTCTTTCAGGATCTCGAGAAAAGCCTTGAGCGATATGAATCCATCCGGAAGGATCTCCGGACGCTGGACCGCTATTTTTCCAGCGAACAATGGATGAAAGACTACACGGCGGACGAAGAAGGGCGCCTCCCGAAAGACCTGAAACGTGGTATTCTCTCAGAAGACGCCCTGTACGATCTCTTCGAACAGGAGCGCGAGATCGCATTATCCTGTTTGAACGTCGCGGGGACGTTTCTTCAGGGATAACAGGATATAAAAAAGAGGATGTTGTCTTACCTGAAGTTCATCGCGAAGTCCACGAAGGCCATGATGTCGTATTTCATGCCTTCCTCGTCGACCTTGAACCAATTGCTGTGACCGGTTGCCGTGCAGCCGGTCTCTTCATTTCTGATGCCGAAATGGTACATGAAGCCCGGCGCTTTTGCAAGATACCAGTTGAAGTCCTCGGAACCCATCCGGATCGGCTGCTCGACGATCTTGAGTGCCGGATCCTTGGAAACGGTTTCGCGGAACTGCTTCGTGAGTTCCGGGGCATTGAAGACCGCGTTCGAACTCACGACGTGTTCGATCCGGACCTTTCCGCCGAACCGGTTGGCAATGTCATTACATTCTTTTTCCACCCGGGCGAGATAGCGGTTTGCGAATTCCGGATCGAAATAGCGGAAGGTGGCAATGAGTTCGCAATAGTCGGAGACAACGTTGTGTGCGGTGCCGCCTTTGACGACGCCGACGCTCCAGATATAGCGTTCTTCCCCGGCTTCTTCCTTGACGGCCCGGTCGAGCGCTCCGTAGGCTTCGTACGCCATCCTGATCGCATCCACGCCGCCCTGGGGACGCGTTGCATGCGTGGTCTTTCCGATAAACTCAATTTTGAAAGGCATGCAGGCGGCCATGAACCAGCCGTCGTGGATGCCGAGTTCCCCGGGAAAAAGTCCCGTATCGCAATGAGACCCCACGATTGCATCGACACCTTCCATGACGCCGTTTTCAGTCATGGTTTTTGCGCCGCTTTCTTCCTTCTCCTCACAGGGCTGGAAGAAGAGACGGACGTTGCAGGGAAGTTCCTTTTCTTTTTCTTTCAGGATCTTCGCGACGCCGAGCAGGATCGCCGTATGCGTGTCGTGCCCGCAGGCGTGCATGCAGCCGGGGATCTTCGACTTGAACAGGAGATCGACCTTTTCCTCGACGGGAAGGGCGTCCATGTCGGCGCGGAGCGCCAACGTTTTTTTGGCCGGATCGTTTCCGATGAAGCCGACGACGCTGCAGGGAGCGTATTTTTCCGTATACGGGATCCCGATCTTGTCGAGTTCGCCTTTGACGAGCGTCACGGTCCGCGGAAGATCAAAGCCGAGTTCCGGATATTCGTGGATCTGTCTCCGGATCGATACGACGTAATCAAATAGTTCGTTTGAGATCATTTTTTCTCCTTCAGGATAACGACTCCATTTCATCCACAAGTTCCGCAAACAGCTTCAATGCGGAGTTCACGGGTTCCGGAGAACTCATGTCCACGCCGGCGATCTTAAGGAGCGAGATCGGGTCGGCCGAGCAGCCGCCGGACAGGAATTTCTTATAATCTTTCACGGCCGGCTCGCCTTCGCTTAGGATCCGGTTCGCGATCGCGACCGCGGCGGAAAAGCCCGTCGCATACTGGAACACGTAGTAGTTGTAGAAGAAATGCGGGATCCGGGCCCATTCGAGCGAGATGCCTTCGTCGGAAATCATGTCGGGACCGAAATACAGCTTGTTCAGCGCCAGGTATTTTTCGGAAAGCGCGTCCGCCGTCAGCGTTTCATTGCCTTCGCACATCTTTCCCATCATGAGTTCAAACTCCGCGAACATCGTCTGACGGTAGAGCGTGCCCTTGAACGAATCCAGGAAATGGTTGATGAGGTACGCCTTTTCCTTCTTGTCCGTCGTGTTCTTCAGCAGGTATTTCATGAGCAGCACTTCGTTGCAGGTCGAAGCGACTTCGGCGACGAAGATGACGTAGTCCGCCGTGTTGACCGGCTGGTATTTCGTCGAATGATAGGAATGGAGCGCGTGGCCCATCTCGTGCGCCAGCGTGAACATGCTGTCCAGCGTGTCCTTGTGGTTCAGAAGAACGTACGGATGCGGACGGCCGGAGCCGGAAGAGTAGGCGCCGGAACGCTTGCCGACGTTCTCATAGACGTCGATCCAGCGGTGCTCGAAGCCTTCTTTCAGAAGATCGGTATAATCCGTTCCGAGAACGGAGAGCGCCTTCAGGACCGTTTCCTTCGCTTCTTCGAAGGGGATCTTTTTCGAGGAATTTGCGACGATCGGCGTGTAGACGTCGTACATATGGAGTTCATCGACGCCGAGCATCTTTTTCCGGAGCGAGACGTACCGGTACATCGGTTCCAGATTCTGATGGACGGCTTCAATGAGGTTCAAGTAGACGCTGACCGGCACTTCGGTCCGGTCGAGGGCTGCTTCCAGGGTGGAACCGTATTTTCTCGCCTGCGCTTCAAAACGGAGCGCCTTGAAATTCGCGTCCAGGGAAGCCGCGATCGTATTCCGGAACTCCTTGAACCGTGCATAATAGGTCTCAAATACGGTTTTCCGGAAGTCCTGATCGGGATCTTCGAGGAGCGGCACGAAGGAACCGTTCGTCAGCGGATGGCTGACGCCGTTTTTGTCCTGCACCGGAGCCCAGGTCAGGTCGGCGTTCTGCAGCAGGGAATTGATGTGCTGCGGCGCGCCGGTCACTTCGGCCGCCGCCGAAAGCAATGCCTCCTCCTTCGGAGAGAGGATGTGCGCCGCCATCTTTCTCGTTTTTTCAATGTTTCTCCTATAGGTTTCCAACTCCGGCGCTTCTTCGTAGAACCGCTTCAGTGTTTCTTCGGGGATCGCCATGATCTCGGGATCGGCGAACGCCATGGAACTGACGACGGCGACGTAGACGCTTTCCGCTTTACCGCGGTAGTCCTGGTACTTCGCATTGCCGGTGTCCTGATCGCCCTTCAGCATCGCGTAATGATAGATCCGCTCCAGTTCAAGCGAGATCCGGTCGGAAAGCCGGAAATAGGAGAGCAGCGACGTGGCGTTTTCTCCGAGCTTTCCTTCCAATGCGGCAATTTCCGGAAGAAACGTCTTCGCATTTCCGAGTGCTTTTTCCCACGCCTCATCGGATTCGTACAGATCCTTTAAGTTCCAAGTAAACTCCTCCGGGACTTCCTCCCGTTTCCAGATTTTCTGTTCAGCCATAGTGACCTCCGATCTTGACAGTTTTTCTTCGTTCATCATAGCATAAGGGCCGCGAGAATAAAAGTAAAACTTGACTTTTCGAGGTAATCTTGTATAATTTTTCTTGCTGAGGGAGTAGGGACGTCTTACGGGACGATGCAAGTCAACAACCTCGGCCGGGAGGCCTGGCTTGCAATGAAATTCCGAGACTCAGGCATGTTCGCCGTGCCTGAATTCTCTCATTTACAGGATCGGGCATGACGCGGTAGGACCGCGTTTTTTTTGTTTTTCTTCGGAGGACGGCTACGGACGCTGCGTTTTTTCTGAACAGCATATTGCTCGGGATCGGACTTGCCATGGATGCGGTTTCCGTCTCGATCGTTTCCGGCTTGAACGAACCCGCCATGAAAAAGAGGCGGATGACCGGGATTGCCGCGACGTTCGGCGGCTTCCAGTTTCTGATGCCGTTTCTCGGCTGGACGTTCGTCGTCTTTCTGGAATCGGTATTTACCGCGGTCCGTCCGTTCATTCCGTGGGTGGCCGCAGCGATCTTAACGTTCCTCGGCATCCGGATGATCATCGAAGGATTCCGGAACGGGGACGAAGAGGAAGGCGCGAAGATCGGCATCGGTGCGCTGCTTCTTCAAGGCATCGCGACCAGCATTGACGCCTTATCCGCCGGTCTTACGATGTCGGAATACGACCTTGGCCGCGCTCTGGTCTCCTCCGGGATCATCGGCGTCATCACGTTTCTTCTCTGTCTTATTTCCGTTTTTCTCGGAAAGAAGATCGGAGAAAAGCTCAAGAATAAGGCTTCTCTGATCGGCGGCGTGATCCTCATCGCGATCGGGCTGGAAATTCTGGTAAAATCATTCTTTGCGTAGGAAACCGCCGATCACGGTTTCTTCAGAACAGAAAGGGAGAGTTTTATGTCAACCTGGGAAATCATCCTGACGATACTTCTGTTTATCCTCGGACTCGTCTGCCTCATCAAAGGCGGCGACTGGTTCGTGGACGGCGCGTCCGGTCTTGCAAAACGGCTGAAGGTACCGGAGATCATCATCGGCGCGACGATCGTATCCATCGGAACGACGCTTCCGGAGGTCATGGTGTCTTCGAATGCGGCATTGTCCGGCCACGGCGAGATCGCCTACGGCAATGCCCTCGGTTCCATCATTTGCAACACCTCGCTCATCGCGGCGGTGACGATCGCCATCCGGCCGACGAAAGTGGACCGGAAGAGTTTCATGATGCCGGTCGTCTTTTTCTTCACTGCCATGTCGTTTTACGCAGCGGTGTCGTACGTGTTCGGACGGTTTGACCGTTGGGCGGGCATCGTGCTTCTTGCACTGTTCATCTGCTATACCGCCGTCGTGATCTTCGCCGAAAAGAAGAGGCCGAAGGAATTGAATGCGGTTCCTGAGGAAACGGAAAAAGAAGAGGCGGAGCAGAAGAAACCGCGTCCGCTCTGGCTGGAGATCCTGATGCTCGTCGTCGGCGCGGCGCTCATTGCGGTCGGCGCGGACCTGCTCGTCGACAAGGGTACGATCATTGCAAAACTGCTCGGCGTCCCGGAGACGGTGATCGCTCTTACGTTCGTGGCGCTCGGCACGTCGCTTCCGGAACTCGTGACGGCGATCACGTCGCTCGTCAAGGGACACAGCGCTCTGTCGCTCGGGAACATCGTCGGCGCAAACCTGTTCAATCTGGTACTCGTGTCCGGTCTTTCCTCCACGCTTTCTCCGTATGAGATCCCGGCTGGGAAACTGCTTTTCGGACACAGCACGTCCTTCCTGTTAGACATCCCGCTTTGTTTCCTTCTGATGGCGGTGCTGACGGTTCCGGCGCTCTGTTCCAAAAAGGTCATGAGGTGGCAGGGGATCCTGATGCTGACGGTCTATATTGCCTACGTGATATTCCAATTCTTCATTTGAGAAAGAACGGGGGCTGCTTATCGCAGCCCCCTCTTTTTTTATTTCCGCGCTTCGTAATCCTGTTCGATCTCTTCCTTCCAGGCGCCGCCGATCGGCGCGGAGTCTTCGGCGCACCGCATCATTGCAACGGCTTCGGACACGCATTTGTAGTTTAATGCGGTTCCTTTCCGGTCGCATTTGTAGCGGACGGCCCTTTCTTCCCGGATCCCGTAAGCCTTCGCCGTGCTCACGGCGTCGATGTTCGCGCCGAGAAATAGGAACTCCCAATGGTATTCTTCCTCCTGACGCTTGACCATTTTCTTGACTTCGTCAGAAGTGTACTTGTGACTTGCGTTCTCCATTCCGTCCGTCATGATGACGAAGATCGTGTGTGCCGGACGGTCCTCCTCCCGCGCATATTTGTGCACGTTTCCGATGTGGTGAATGGCGCTGCCGAGGGCGTCGACGAGGGCGGTGCAGCCGCCGACCGTGTACTGGCGGTCCGTCATCGGCTCGATTTTCGAAAGCGGCACGCGGTCGTAGATCACTTCGCTTTCTCCGTTGAAGAGCACGGTCGACACCAGGGCTTCGCCTTCTTCCTTTTTCTGCTTTTCGATCATGGAGTTGAATCCGCCGATCGTGTCGGATTCGAGCCCGGACATGGAGCCGCTCCGGTCGAGGATGAGTACGAGTTCAGTCAGTTTTTCGTTCATGGTTTTGTTCTCCTTTGGTTTTATTCCGGATCATTTTTTGCGGCGGCATCAAAAATGCGGCCGCAGGATCGTCCTTACAGCCGCGAGTATATCGCAATGAAAAAGCGATTTGGTCGCCTGCGGGGCGACATTTTTCAAAGGAGATCAGGCGCCGAGCTGGACCTGGTCGTAATCGAAGAGGGCTTCGTTGATCTCAAAGATGTCGTAGACGCCTTTTTCAATGAAATAGCGGATGATGACGTCCGACACGTTGCTCTCTGAAAGCGCAAAACCGGCCTTTTTCAGGAGTTCCTCGGTTTCGGCGAGAGAAAGCCTGAGAGCGATCGCAAAGGCCAGCGCGGTGTTCTTTTTCGGCCGGTAATGCGTGTTCGAGCGGATCTTCGAAAACAGTTTCCGGTCAAGGTTCGCTTTTTTGTAGCATTCGGAATCCTTCATTCCGGATTCGTCGATCTTCCGGAGCAGCATTTCAGTAAAGGATTCGTCCAGTTCCTTCAGTCGGGAAGCGAGATCCGCAGAGTCGGCCTCAGCGCAGGCGGTGGGAAGGGGCTCGGCCTGTTCGGCATCTTCCCGGAACGCGTGCGCCCCGGAAAGCATGGCATTGTAAACAAAGAACGAGTTTTTCCCTGCCGCTTTCCGGCGTTTCGTTTCGCTGAGAACGGCTTTCTCCTCAGTCAGACTGATCCGCTCGATCTTCTCGGCCAGCTCCGGGTATTGCTCGTGAGACTTCTGAAATATCGAAGAAATGAAGAACACGAGATAGACGTCCATTTCCCTGGTTTCGAGGAAGTCTGAGATCACTTTCACGGCGACACGGATGGCTTCCTGCTCCGGATACCCGTACGCGCCCGCGCTGATGAGCGGGAAGGAAATGCTGGTCAACCCCAAGTCGGCCGCGGCTTTGAGCGAATTCGTATAGCAGGAGGAGAGCAGTGCTTCTTCCCCATGCTTTCCGTCGCGGTAGACCGGTCCGACCGTATGAATGACGTAGCGCGCCTTCAGCCGATAGCCCTTCGTCACCTTGGCTTCTCCGGTTTTGCATCCGCCGAGGGTTTTGCATTCCGAAAGAAGTTCCGGTCCTGCGGCCCGGTGAATCGCACCGTCGACGCCGCCGCCTCCGAGCAGCGATTCGTTGGCCGCATTGACGATGGCATCGGTATCCATTTTTGTGATGTCGTTTCTGACGAGTGTGAGCGGCATTTATTTCCTCCTAAACGGATTATGACAGGGCTCCGAAAACCGATCCGGTCCGGCCCCGTTTGCTTTCCTTTGTATTATAAGCCAGGCGCGCACCGTTTGTAAACATAAAAGCATATTCGCGATACGCGATCATAGAAACCGGCAACTTTTTTGCCAAAAAACACAAGATTTTCACATTTTAGCACTTGACAACCGAGAGTGACAGATGTATCATAACAGCATAGGTTAGCACTCGAACAATGAAAGTGCTAACAGACCGGAAAGGAGTCAACACCGTGGATCTGGATAAAAGAAAAAAAGTGATCCTTGAGAATATTATCCGCACGTATCTGGAAACCGGCGAGCCGGTAGGTTCACGGACCCTTTCCAAGGACGAAGCGCTTGACGTCAGTCCCGCGACGATCCGGAACGAGATGGCGGATCTCGAGGAAATGGGGTACATCATTCAGCCGCATACTTCAGCGGGCCGTGTGCCGACAGATCTCGGCTACCGGTTCTACGTCGACGAACTCATGCAGGAAAAGCAGCGTGAGGTGGCGGACGTCATCGGGTTCTTCAATCAGCGGATGGACCGTGTGGAAAGCGTTTTGAAGAACATGGCGAAGATGCTGGCGAAGGACACCGAATACACGACGATGATCTCCGGGCCGAGATACACGGACAATGAACTCAAGTTCATCCAGCTTTCGAGACTGGATTCTCATCATCTCATTGCCGTCATCGTTCTCGAAGGGAACTCCGTCCGGAACAAGATGATCCCCGTGGAAGGTCTCACGGTCACGGAGCGGGATCTTCTGAAACTGAACGTCTTATTGAATTCGGCACTTCAGGGAAAATCCCTCGACGATCTCACGATCTCGTTCATCCGGAATCTGGCCTCCCAGGCGGGAGAACACGGCTCCGTCATTTACGAAGTGCTGAGCGCGGTTTCCGAGGCCATTGAAGAAAGTACCGTCGAGCAGCCTGAAGTCTATACTTCCGGCACGACGAACATCTTCAAATATCCGGAATTGTCCGACGGCTCTCAGGCGAAGGAGATCCTGTCCAGTCTGGAAGACAAGGACGATCTGGCGGATTTCCTGAAGACCGCGGAGCAGGACAGCCACGCGGTCAAGGTGTACATCGGCAATGAGACCCCGCTTCGCGGCATGCAGAACTGTTCGGTCGTGACGGTGAATTACGAACTCGGCAAGGGCCTTCGCGGTACGATCGGCATCATGGGGCCGAAGCGAATGGATTACGAACGCGTCATCGGCACACTGAAGACGCTGATCGAACAGCTGAACGATGCCTACGGAAAGAACGACCGGTAGAATCAAATGAGGCGGCAGCCTTAATGATACATTGGAGGTTTTCGAACTGTGGAAGAAGAAAAGAAGGAACCGATGACGGAAGAAACGCCGGAAACTTCAGAGAATGCGGAACGGGAGACCGAAGCCGTAAGTGAAGAAAAGGCGCAGGAAGAGACCGGGGAAACCGGAGCCGGGGCTCCGGAGAAAAAAGAGTCGAGAGGGTTCTTTAAGAAAAAGGAAAAAGAAAAGAAAAAGGACGAACGGGATGAAAAGATCGAAGCCCTGACCGACCGTTACACGAGGCTCATGGCGGAATTCGATAATTTCAGGAAGCGTACCGACAAAGAAAAAGCGCAGATGTTTGACATGGGCGCGTCGAGCACGGTGGAAAAGATCCTGCCGGTCATTGACAGCTTTGAGCGGGGACTTCAGTCCGTCCCGGAGGAAAAGAGAGATGATTCGGTGTACACCGGCATGAAGCTGATCTACGATCAATTCATGAAAGCGCTGACGGATCTCGGCGTGGAACCGATGAATGCGGAAGGCGAGGTCTTCGATCCGAATCTTCACAACGCGGTGATGCAGGTGGAGAACGACGAACTGACTCCCGGCACCGTCGCAGCGGAATTGCAAAAAGGCTACCTGTTCAAGGGCACTGTCATAAGACATGCCATGGTCAGCGTAGTTCAGGAATCATAAAAATAAGCGTAAGAAGGAGATAAAATCATGGGAAAAATCATCGGTATTGACTTGGGCACGACGAACTCGTGCGTGGCAGTGATGGAAGGCGGTCAGCCGGTCGTCATCACGAGCCAGGAGGGATCCCGGACAACCCCGTCCGTCGTGGCGTTCACGAAGAACGGAGAGCGTCTGGTGGGCGAAGCGGCGAAACGTCAGGCTGTGACGAACGCCGACCGTACCGTCTCCTCGATCAAGAGACACATGGGTACGGATTACAAGAAACTCATTGACGGAAAACAGTATACCCCGCAGGAGATCTCCGCAATGATCCTTCAGAAACTGAAGAAGGATGCGGAAAACTATCTCGGCGAGACCGTGACCGAAGCGGTCATCACCGTGCCGGCATACTTTAACGACGCACAGCGTCAGGCGACGAAGGACGCGGGCAGGATCGCGGGCCTCGACGTCAAGCGGATCATCAATGAGCCGACGGCCGCGGCATTGGCCTACGGCCTGGACAATGAAAAAGACCAGAAGATCATGGTCTACGACCTCGGCGGCGGCACTTTCGACGTGTCCATCATCGAGATCGGCGACGGCGTCATCGAAGTGCTCGCGACGAACGGCGACACGCACTTAGGCGGCGACGACTTTGATGAAAAGGTCATCCGCTGGATGGTCGATGAATTCAAGAAGGCGGAAGGCGTGGATCTTTCCACCGACAAGATGGCGCTTCAGAGACTGAAGGAAGCCGCAGAGAAAGCGAAGAAGGAGCTCTCCACCGCGACGACGACGAACATCAATCTGCCGTTCATCACTGCGACTCAGGAGGGACCGAAGCACCTCGACATGAACCTGTCGAGAGCGAAGTTCGACGATCTGACGAGAGATCTGATCGACAAGACCGCGATCCCGGTGCAGAACGCGCTGCGTGATGCGGGACTGTCCGCATCGGAACTTTCCAAGGTCCTGCTTGTCGGTGGTTCGACGAGAATGATCTCCGTGCAGGAGAAGGTGAAGGCTCTGACGGGTCACGAACCCTCGAAGACGCTGAATCCGGATGAGTGCGTGGCCATCGGCGCCGGCATTCAGGGCGGCAAGCTTTCGGGCGAAGCCGGCACGGGCGACATCCTGTTGCTTGACGTCACGCCGTTGTCCCTGTCCATCGAGACCCTCGGCGGCATTGCGACGAGACTCATCGAGCGGAACACGACGATCCCGACGAAGAAGAGCCAGGTGTTTTCGACCGCCGCGGACAATCAGACCGCAGTGGACATCAACGTGGTCCAGGGCGAGCGGCAGTTCGCACGCGACAACAAATCCCTCGGCCAGTTCCGTCTGGACGGCATTCCGCCGGCACCGAGAGGAATCCCGCAGATCGAAGTCACCTTCGACATTGATGCGAACGGCATCGTGAACGTATCAGCGAAGGATCTCGGCACGGGCAAGGAACAGCACATCACGATCACGGCGGGATCGAACATGTCCGAAGACGACATCAACAAAGCCGTGAAGGAAGCCGCCGAGTTCGAGGCGCAGGACAAGGCCCGGAAAGAGGGCATTGACGCGAGAAACGAAGCGGATGCGACCGTGTTCCAGGTCAAGGATGCATTGAAGCAGACCGGCGACAAGCTGGATCCGTCGCTGAAGGCGACCGTCGAAAATGACCTGAAGGCATTGGAAGACGCTGTGAACGGGACTGACCCGAACAACATGACGCCGGATCAGATCACCGACATCAAGGCGAAGAAGGAAACGCTCTTAAATTCCGCGAATGAACTCTTCCGGAAGATGTATGAGGCTTCTCAGGCGGCCGGCGCAGGACAGCAGGGTGCAGGTCCGCAGGGCTTCACCGGTGCGGATCCGAATGCAGGCAACGCCGGAAACAACGGAAATAACGGAGAAGACGTCATTGACGGCGACTCAAAGGAAGCCTGATGAACCTAACAAAGTCACCGAATAACGGGATTCCGGAGGACCGCAATGCCGGGCCTCCGGAGTTTCGCGAACAGAGGCAGCATATGGCAGAACAAAAAAGGGACTACCACGAGGTCCTCGGTGTAGCCAAGACGGCGGACGACGCCGAAATCAAAAAAGCATACAGAACGCTTGCCAAAAAG
>JAEEIV010000001.1 GCA_016281555.1 Lachnospiraceae bacterium
CCGGCCGGTCGACGATCACGTCCGCGCCGGCTTCCTCAAGTTCTTCGCGGCTGCCGTATCCGAACGGCACGCCGATGCACTGTACTCCGACCGAGCGCTCTCCCTCCACGTCGTATTTCCGGTCTCCGATCATGATGATGTCGGCTCGGTCCGGGGCATGCATCTCATCCATCGCGTACCGGAGCACGTCCGGCTTCGCATAGCGGTGAGGCGGCTCCGATCCGTACACGCCGGTGAAATACTGAAGAAGTCCGAAGTGTTCCAGAATGATCGTCGCGACTTCGGTCGGTTTCGACGTCGCGACGACCAGGGTCTTCCCGCGCGCCTTCAGCGTTTCGAGCAGTTCCGGAATGCCCGGATACACTTCATTTTCAAAAAGACCGTATTCGCGGTAATGCGCGCGGTACGCCTTATAGGCGAATTCCGCCGTTTCCGGATCGACGCCGAAGTGCCCGGTCAGGACATCCAGAAGAGGCGGCCCGACGCAGAAATTCAGGTCGCTGCGGTTCGGGACGTCGATTCCGATCTGCCGAAGCGCGTACTGCGCGGACCCGGTGATGCCGAGTCCGGAATCCGTGAGTGTACCGTCCAGATCAAACAAACAATACTGAGCCATATCGGGCTGAACCTCCGAAATGAAGTAAGAAAAGTGTACACTACGAACGGGAAAAATGCAAGGAAAATGTGGCGCGGCCGCTATTTGCTCTTGACAGTCCCGGCCCTTTTTGCTACAATAGCACGCGTGCTTTGGAGAGGTATCGAAGAGGTCATAACGAGCTCGACTCGAAATCGAGTTGCCGGGTAATACCTGGCACGTGGGTTCGAATCCCATCCTCTCCGCAAAGGCCCGGGACGTTTTTCCGACTGGAAAGAACGATCCCGGGCCTTTTGTTTTCGGGTTAGAAAGACATCGCGCGTTTAATCGTCAAACGAATAGGATCCCGCCGAAACGGACCGCTCCCTGTTCCCGATCACGAGAACAGCCGGCACCGGCGTCGTGATTTCATAATGCCAATGATCACCGTTTCTGTTCCATTCCGACCGGATCTCTCCGTGCCGGGTCAGAAGGCGGACCCTCAGGGCGCCTAACCGCTCGTTCGGCAGCGGCGCGATCCGAACTGCTTCATATCCCGGCGCTTCTTCCACGGTCTGGATGCCGGCAGCCTTCGTGTAGATCCAGTCCGCCACGCAGCCGTAAGCGTAATGGTTGAACGAATTCATTTGCGGTGACCACATGGTGCCGTCGGGCTTGATGCCATCCAGATGCTCCCATACGGTCGTGGCGCCCTTTGTGACTTGATAGAGCCACGAAGGGTATTCTTTTCGAAGGATCATTGCCCAGGAGAGGTCCGAATAACCGTAATCACTGAGGACGTGCAGAATATAAGGGGTCCCGACGAAGCCCGTAATCAGCTGATAACCGGATTCCAAAACCATTTTTGCAAGCTGATCTGCTGCGCGCTGAGGGTTTTCCGCCAGTTTAAAATGGGCCGCCAAAATGCATTCCGTTTCGGTTTTATACTCCGTAAAGGTCTTCCGAAACGCCTGAACGATCCGTTTATACAATGCCTCGTACGCCGAAACGTCTTTCTGAAGAATCTTTCCTGCCTTCACTAAAAGTTCCGTGGAACGGGCATAAAATGCACTGCCAATGAACGCGTCCCGCGTGGAGCCCTTATAGCTTCCGTAGGGAGCGTCCAATGCCACCCAGTCCCCGTAATGCCGCTCGCCCGCTTTCAGTTCGTCGATCCATAGATCTGGGACCAATGTGTCGGATGAAATGTAGTCCACCCACTTTTTCATGGAATTGAACTGATCCGCGAGCACATTTCGATCCCCGTACGCGAGATAGATTTCCCACGGAACGATCGTGGCCGCATCGCCCCACGCCGGAGAGGAAAACCGGCGGTAACGAACGTCCGGGATGATCGTCGGCATGAAGCCGTCCTCATGCTGATCCGCCGCGAGATCTTTTAACCACTTTCGGAAGAACTGCTCTGCGTCGAAGTTTAAGCAGGCTGTTTTAACAAACACCTGCGCGTCTCCCGTCCAGCCGGCACGTTCGTCTCTCTGCGGGCAATCCGTCGGAATGTCAATGAAATTGCTCCTCTGCCCCCAGATCACGTTTTCAAAAAAGCGGTTCAACAGCGGATCCGAGGAATCGATCCAACCGGTCCGATTCATGTCAGAGCTCAGAACGACGGCAGTAAAGGCGTCCTTTTTTTCTTCGGTAAAGCCGCCCGGAAAGGCATTGACGCGAACGTAACGGAAGCCGTAAAACGTAAGTTCCGGCATGTAAGTCTGTTTTCCGTCCCGACAGACGTACCGGTACAGGCATTTCGCGGAACGGTAGTTCGCGTTGTAGAAATTACCTTCTGAGTCCAATACTTCTCCGAAGGAAAGGTCTACCGTTTCTCCGGCTTTTCCGTCCGCTTCGACCCGGAGAGTTCCGGCCAGATTCTGACCAAAGTCCAGAATCCTTTCTCCTTTCGGTGTCGTCAGAACCGAAACGGGCTTTCTCTCCTCGACGGCACGAACGAAAGGTCCTTCCTGGGAAATCAGCGTATCGCTGGGCTTTTGGCAGCGGAAGGACCGGCCGTCCGGATCGAAGCATTCACCCGCTTGTTCCGGATAAACGAAAACCGGGCGGTAATGAGGCACCCAGGTCGCGTCGTACACTTCACCGTCATACAGGCTGTTTTCCCGCACCGGGCTTAAGGCCCATTCCCAACTTTCATCGGTCGAAACGAGGATCTTTTGCCCCGACTCGTCCAGAATCTCAAGCTCCGCGATGGCAGCAAGAGGCCGCTCCATCAGGCATTTTCGCCATTCCGGCACCTCCCATGCTAAGAGAAACCGCGAATGATACCAGCCTTTTCCGACCGTGATCGTGAACTCATTGTAAGCTGAGATCAGACCGGTCACGTCGTATTCCTGAACCTGAAGCCGGTCCCGGTAGGCCGTGAACCCGGGCGCGAGGAAAAAGTCCCCGACGCGTTTCCCGTTCAGTTCAGCACGGTATACGCCGAGCGCCGTTATCCGGAGCACGGCGTGACGGATATGGTCGCAGGTAAATCTTCTGCGGTAGACCGGCGCGCTTTCCCCGATTGATCCGGACGGAATGATCCACTTCGCCTGAAGTTCCATTTTCGGTCTTGATCTCATGCTTTTTTGCCTCCGCGATTCGTGCCTGCCTTACCGTGATCAGTAGCCGACCTTCTCCCAGCATTCGAACGGAGCTGCGATCTCATCGATGATATAGACCTGAGTTTTCTTCGTCTGAAGCATCGAACTCGGAACGTAGGGCGTTACCGGGCCGTGGGTCACGAGGCGGGAAGTCATCCGCTGCCAAGACGAGAACGTGCAGTTCGTTAAGAGCGCATGGACTTCGATTCGCTCCTTTGCTCTCATCACGTCGAGCGGGCCGATCGTCGCGGCCTTCGGCGGGACGTTGGCAATGTCGCCCGACTGGCCGAAGCACCCGTGCAGGGAATTCTGCATGACCGTCATCGGATGTAGCGTCACGATCCTGGCCGGAAGGTTCAGTCACTCTTCCACGTCGTCCCGGACGAACTCGGATACCGGGTCCACGAACGCGACGTGTCCCGTCCAGCCGGGAGAAGTCGAGATGATGTCCGCTCCGCCTTCGGAAACGTCATTGATGATCTTCGAATAGTCGTTGATGTTTTTGTTCGTCGGATAATGGACGTTCTCCATCGGCATGCGGAGTTTCGGGTCGATCTGATAGACCAGGTATTTCAGCATGGAATGCACGAAGCCCGCCTCATAGGTCTCCGGCGCGATATTGCCGTCTTCGTCCGCCCATTCGTCTTCCGCGAAAACGTGCACCTTAGAGCAGTCTACGCCGAAGTAATTGATGAGCTGTGCCAGCGGAATGTAGGTGTCCGGCTCGTGATTGCCGAGGATCATGGAAAAGGTCTTACCGGCCTCGGACGCGGCCTTTAGCCGCGAGAACAGCGTCGCGATAAGCACCGGATGCGGGTTCATCATGACCTTCACGCTGAATTCCGGATGCCACCAGGGTTCCCTCTTCTCCAGGTCCTTCCCGGACAGTTTCCGCACGCGCTCGCAGACCTCGCGGTCCTTGAACGGCACGAATTCCGAAGGTTCAAACTTGAACGGAACGGTCGGATCTGTAATGATGTCTTTCATGTTTTTCCCTCCTGAGATGATTGAGCAGTGTCCGTTCGGACACTCTTCCTTTATTTCGTCATATCGTAGCGGAACACGTCTTCACCGGATTCCCCGATCTTTTTCAGTACGAGCCCCGCAAAGGCGACGTCCAGCATGCCGGTGCCGATGATCTGCGCGTAGATCCGGTCTTCCGGATTCGTCCGGCCCTTCATCTTTCCCGCCAGTACTTCCGGAACAATGATGTCAAAGGAATCCGCTGTGATCTCACCCATTTCCGCTAGTTCTTTCAGGTTTCCGCGGTGCAGCGACTGCCCGACCTGATCGACCGCGATCTTGTCCGCCTTTCGGACCACGTCGAACGATGTCTCCCGGAAGGATCCCATCGTCATGACGAGAGAACCTTTCTTCAGCCAAGGTTCCTCGACGAGGTTCGCATTGGCGTTCGTGATCGTAATGACCACGTCCGAACCGAGGCAGGCTTCTTCATTCGATTTGCACTTTACAAAACGGAAAGGAGCATCCGGAAAGCGGGCAATGAAACGATCCATCGCGGCTTCGGAAATGTCCGAGAGCCGGATCTCTCTCATTTTCAGCACTTTGCTCATGCAGAGCAGGCTGTAGTAGGCCATGAGGCCGGTCCCGATGATCGTGACCGTATCCGTTTTCGCGGCCAGCACTTTCGACATGACCGCGGGCTGAGCTCCGGTCCTGAGGTCATTGATGTAGTCCCCGCTGACCAGTGCGCGCAGAATTCCGGTGCGGGAATCCGTTACCAATACGTTTGCCTTGATGAACGGCAGGCCGAGTGCTTTATTGCCTTCATACCCGCCGACCACCTTGATGCCTGCGGTATCCGTCGGACCGATGTAGGCCGGCATGGAATTGAACCAGCCGGGCACACCGAGGACCGACATGTCCGTGGTGATCTTATTCGGCATGACGACCTTGCCTTCGCCGTACCATCTCCATGTATCCTCCACACAGCGGATCCCGTCTTCGATCGATAAATGGCGCCGAACGGTCTCCTCGCCGATGATCATCGCTCTTTGTTCCATTCTTATCTCCACTTCTTTTCCAGTATTCTGCTTCAGGTCGGTACGCCTTGCTCGGCCCAGCCATCTACAGTGTATTTGATAATCCGAAAAAAAACAACCGGTTTTCACCTGTTTTCCGGTTTTCTGCTCTTTTTATCCGCCATTCGGCACATGATTTTCAGAAGATCGGAGGGCCCGCCGAAACGGTGCCCTCCGTCTTCCCTTTTCCTAAAACCTGCCAAAAAGAACGGTCCCGCGGTTTAGTCGTTCCAGATCGGGTTGCCGTAAGCGATCATACGGCCGTAACCGTCGTGAACCACTTCCACACGATAGTACTTTGCGGTCTCATCGAGATCCAGTGCGATCACGTCATTGTCTTCCGTCGTGATGGACTTGCAGAATACGATTCCCTGATCCGTGATGATACGGACGAAGAACTTTTCGGACGGCTTATTCACGTACTGATGGAAAGCACCGATCTTCACGACGAGCCTCTTGCCTGCAAAATCCGTGGTTCCGCCCATGACGGTATCGCCGATGCACATCTGGATACCGACCGAGCCTGCCGAGAAGTTTCCGCTCACGATCTCCTGCATGTAGGCGTCGCTGTTGGCAGCCAGTGCGTAGACACTATTGATGGCCTTCTGAGCTGTCGAAGAACCGGCTGCGTTCAAAGAACCGTGAATGTCCGTACCGCCTGTTGCATAAACCTTGTGGCCTGCTTTCAGAAGCGCATCCCAGAGTTCAATGCCTCTCCATGTAGCGGTTCTGCGGAGTTCGTCGCCCGTCGCAGAATCCCGGAGCGTCATCGACGAATAGATGACTTCAACGGCCGTTCCGTCAGCGGTGAAGCAGTCTTCCTCGTTGTCCGAGTAGTTGTACACGTACGGGTTCGCAAGGATGAACATGCCTCCGGCATCCTTCACGGCCTTCGCCAGTTTCTGAAGCGTTTCCTTGTCGAAGTCCGGTGTGTCGAATGCACCGGCATCCAGCGTTCCGTTTTCGGCATATTCAGGATCGTAATTGAAGTTGAAAGCAGGGTTGTTCAGGACATTCTCGAGGCCCTTCTTCGTCTTGAAGAGCATGAGGTAATGGATCTTGCCCGATCCCTTGCCTTTCAGGCCGCTGATCGTCGCAGAAACTTCGGTGCCGTAGACGAAGAGGTCC
>JAEEIV010000023.1 GCA_016281555.1 Lachnospiraceae bacterium
GGAAGGTTTGGGTGTGTTCACGCCAACGCAGATTGATTTTCCAAAGCAGATCACTTTCGGAAAGCACGTGTTTATCAACCACAACTTTACCGCCATGTCCATCGGTGGGATCGAATTAGGCGACAATGTCCAGATCGGACCGCATGTGGCCATCGTGACAGATAATCATGACCTGACGAACCGTTACGTACTCAAATGCCGGAAAGTTGTGATCGGAAACAACGTCTGGATCGGTGCGGGCGTCAGCATCATGCCAGGAGTCCATGTGGGAGACAATGCCGTGATTGCAGGCGGCGCGGTCGTCACAAAGGACGTTCCGGCAGATACCATCGTCGGCGGAAATCCCGCAAAAGTCATCCGACAGCTGAATGAGGCTTAAGTCATGAAGAAAGCATTGCCGCTGATAACCATGTTTGCAGCAGTACTGCTGCTGAGCGCCTGCAGCACACAAAAGGACGAAACAGGTTCAGCGGCACTGGTACAGAGCACAGAGAAAGCGGCAGCAGCAAAGACTGCGGAAGGAGATCCGGAATTCATGGGATATGATTTTATGCAAGGCGAGGAGGTCAAAAAGAATGCCAAGCAACAATAGTAAGTACCCAGGCATAGAGGTGGTGTTGCGAGAAAACTGTATCTCTCGTTTGGATTTCAGGATCATTTGAAAGAGGACCCGGGTTCCTCATCGTCAGTTGTCTTTACTTTTTTAGAATAATTCGCGAAAATCTTTACTTTTCTAAGCGTTTGTGGTACAAATAAGTAAAGATGGAAGAGAGAAACCGATATGTATTCATACAAGGGTCTTGAGACAAAACTGAAGGAGCGGGGCATCGGAAGGTCGGACTTGACGAAAATGCTCGGGATCTCGTCCCGAACGATCGCCAAGATCGCCAAAGGTGAGAAATTATCACGAACCGTGATGGGAAAACTTGCCGCCTTTTTCGCATGCACGCCGGAAGATCTCGTCTGCGAGCGCTCAAACAATCCTATTCTGCAGGTTCTGCGCGAGGAAAAGAGAGCGAAGATCTCGGGCGGTTTGTATCACGAGCTGCAGGTGCTTATGACATATAATTCCAATCATATTGAGGGAAGCCGATTAACTGAGGATCAGACGCGGCTGATCTTTGAAACGAACACATTGAATGTCGGTGACGGCGTACCGGTTGACGACGTTCTTGAAACGGTGCACCATTTTCGCGCCATTGATTATGTAATCGACTGCGCCGACGAGACGCTCTCGGAAGAGATCATCAAAAAATTGCATGGTATTCTGAAACATGACACAAAAGATTCCACGCTTGAATGGTTCGCCGTGGGCGATTATAAAAAACGCCCGAACGTCGTAGGCGGCCGGGAGACGGTTAAGCCGAAGGACGTGCCTCAGTGCATGAAAAATCTTCTGGACGATTACAACGGCAAATCAGAAATCTCCGTGGAAGACATTATTGCTTTTCACGCGGCTTTTGAAATGATCCATCCGTTTCAGGATGGAAACGGTCGCGTCGGACGGCTCATCGCGCTGAAAGAGTGCCTGCGTTACAATATCGTTCCATTCCTGATTGAGGACAGCAAAAAAGCGTTTTACTATCGCGGACTGTCAGAGTGGGACAATGAAAAAGGATACCTGATCGATACCTGTCTTGATGGGCAGGACACATTCAGGCATCTTCTGAAAGCATTTGAGATCGGACAGGATTGATGAACCGAAGCGGACGCGCGGGGAATCCTGCTCCAGCGTGGAATCATTCTGACAGAGAAGGGAGGACCTCATGAGGACAGGATTTGCAGAAGTGCGGTTGGATGATTGCTGCGATTTCCGCATGGGCGGAACGTTTACGTTTTATACGAGTTCACAGATGGAGTTTCATACGCCGCTGTTCGCGTCCGCATGGGCGGTGGAGGCCGGGGAAAACAGTTTCATCTGGGTCTCGGCGGACATTGCCAGGTTCGCGGAATCGGATGCGGATCTCATCCGGAAGGAGATTTCCGAAAGGACCCCCGTTCCGTTTGATCACGTGCTGATCAGCGCAACGCATACGCACACCGGTCCGACCGCGCGGCCGAGCATTTCTCCATATTTCCCGAAAACCGATCTTTCCTACTTTGAAAAGTTCGGGGCGCGGATCGCGGAAGCCGGCGTCAAGGCATGGGAAAACATCCAAGACGCCTTCCTTTCCTACGGGCACGCGGATGAGTGGAAATGTGTCCACAACCGCCGGTATTTCATGGAGTCCGGCGAGAGCATGATGGAGCCGGGCGGTCCGGAATTCCCGGGAAGGCTCATGAAGGAAGGACCCGAAGATCCCGAACTGCAGGTGATCTGGTTCTATAAAGAAGCGGAATACGACGTTAATACCATCAACAAACCGCTGGCGGTGATCGTCAATTATTCGTCGCATCCGTCGGAACTGTACGCTTTGGAGTTCGTTTCCGCCGATTTCCCCGGCGTGCTTCGCCGGAATCTGAAGGCCGTTTACGGAGATATTCCGGTTTTGTACCTGCAGGGGTATTGCGGCAATTTAACGCCCAGGGACCACGAAAACGACGCCTCGTGGGGGCATTTCATCGACGGAACTGAGCGGGTCGGCACCGTATTGACGGGTGACGTGCTGCGCATCATGTCGCTGACAAGGGAGCGTTCCGACGTTTCCGACATCCGGATCCTGACTCAAAAATGCCGGCTGAACCTTCGCGACGTCTCGGAAGAGGACGTGAAAAAGAGCGATGAAGTGTTTGCATTGCTGGATTCGGACCGCGCCGCGTTCGATGCCCTCGACGTGAAGGACAAGGCCTACGCGAACAAGATCCGGAACCTCATTGACAAGCGGAAACTCGGCACGTACGAGGACGTGCCGGTCAGCGTCGTCAAACTCGACGATCTGATTTTCCTCGCCCATCCCGCGGAATTGTTCTGCGAATACCAGCTCGACATGAAGAAGCGCCTCGGCCCGAAGACCGTCGGCGTGGAACTCACAAACGGCGGCATCTGCTACGTTGGGACGAAGCAGGCGTATCTGCTCGGCGGGTACGAGATCAACGCCGGTTTTTATACGGCGGAAGCCGGATCTGTTATTGAGGAGAGCCTGATCCGGATGGCGGGCGAGATCGGAAGGAAGGAGTTGCCGAAGAAGCCCTTCAGCGAGGCGGACCAATAATGGTTTATTATTTTTGCACAACCGAATCGGAGGGAAAAGTTTATACGGTCATCCCTGAATGTTCCGATGCAGTCGAATGGCGCCCGGGGCCAGATGAGACGGTATCGTCTGTTGACGTGCTCATTGAAACAGGAATTACCGAAACTGAGGTCGGCTTGGAGTTCAAGTGCCCAGCAACCTTGGCTGAGATGAAACTGTATGTAAAAAAGGATCATTTGTGTCTTTTCAATGGGGAAGAGGTTTACAAACTACCTCTCGGGCAAGCGGTTGGAATACGGAAACTCAATCAGGGAATTCCGGTAGAAGGATGGAACAAGACTGCGCCACCCACCGCCCGAGTCTTTCAAAAAGACGGATTGATGCTTTGGAACGGATCATGCATTGGATTGCGGTTTTTCTATGCGTTGGAAATACTGCTCAAAGGAGAGACTATCCGCCTTATGTTTCCGTCCTATGAATTAAACAAATTTCGGAATATGACATCCTTTTCGTTTTCGACTGAGAGTGATCATCGGATTGACAATAAGATTCGACCGAAATATTATTGGAATCTTCCAAAGAATGCGGTTTTCTTTTTTACACATGAGTCAGATGTTTCGTTCCGGACACAGCATCCGGTTGCCTTTATCGTGTTGATGGGCATAGGATTGTTGCTTTTATTTCTTCCAATGGCATTATTCTTTTTGTTCGAAGCAATGACTTTCCCTCCCGGAAGACAGAATTTTATGGTTCCTTACGGAGCGATTTTGGGTTGCATAGGGGCAGTGCTCGCGGGAGTTGGTCTTTTTAATCTGGTGGCCGCGTGGGTGCGGCAATATTTGGGGCATTGGGTGACGATTGCGTGTCTTGCCATTGGAGGCGGAATGGTTGCGCTTTCCATATGGTTACAGTTCCTCTATGCTGTCTGAAAAACTGACTGCGGGGGAAATTGGCGTTTTAGGAGGAATGACTCATATGAGAAACCATGAAGTTACGACAGTTCAGCCGCTGCTTGACGAAAAAGGGAACCTGCGCGAACCGGGGTGGTCCCGGAAGATCGTGCAGCAGTACGACCGGAAGGCGATCAAGGCGAGCGCGTTCCGCATCAAGGAATGGGACTACTACCTGGTGATGGGGCAGGGTTTTGCCGGCGCGTTTACGATTTCCGACGACGGATACATCGGCCTGCAGTCGGTGTCGCTCTTGACGTTCGGCAATGAGCCGTGGGAGCATACGGAAACGGTGCTCAATGCATTTCCGATGGGGAAACTGAAGCTTCCTTCCGATTCGTCGACCGGGGACACCTCGTACAGCGACAAGCGGCTGCAGATGAAGTTCTCCCCGAAAGACGGGGTGCGGCGGATCACCTGCCATTTCGAGCGGTTCTGCAATGACAAGCCGTTTGACTGCGACATTACGCTCGCGCAGTCGGACATGGATTCGATGGTCATTGCCACGCCGTGGGACAAAAAGCACCACTTTTATTACAACCAGAAAATCAACTGCATGCGTGCTTCCGGGTATATGGAGTACGACGGCAAGCGGTATGAATTTGATCCGAAAACGGATTTCGGGACGTTAGACTGGGGCCGCGGCGTCTGGACTTATGACAATACCTGGTACTGGGGAAGCGGCAATGCAGACGTTGACGGACATGCGTTCGGCTTCAATATCGGCTACGGCTTCGGAAACACGGTTGCCGCCACCGAAAACGTGCTCTTTTACGACGGGAAGGTGCACAAATTGGACGACGTGACCTTCCACATTCCGGAAAGCAGCTACATGGATCCGTGGAAGTTTTCTTCTTCGGACGGGCGGCTTGAAATGGATTTCGTACCGGTGCTGGACCGCGCCGCGAATCTCGATTACAAGATCATCGTATCCGACCAGCATCAGGTGTTCGGACGCATGAGCGGAAAGGCGATCCTGGACGACGGGACGGAAATTCAGATCTGCGACGTCATGTGCTTTGCCGAAAAGGTACACAATAAGTATTGACGGCACAGAAGCGGATAAAAAAGAGGTGGACGGAAATGCTGTCGGTGTATCAGGGAAAGAACGTAAGGATCACGACGGAAGACGGTGCGGTATTCACCGGCCGGGCGGAGACGTATCCTTCGGGCTACGGACTTCATGAATTCGGCGTGGAGGAGGAATGCATCGAGGTGGACGGGGTGACTGTCTTTCAATCGGACGTTCAGACCGTCGAAGTGATCGACGAAGAAAACGGGTGTGTTTCCGAGGCGGAACGGGACGCCCTGATGGGAGATCTTCTCGAGGGACCGTATTATCTCGCGGACATTCTTCCGCGTCAGGTGCCGAAGGATTCAAAAGGACAATACTTTTCCGTCGACCGCTATTTCAGAGCGCCCGGCCGCTATCAGGCACTCCGGACGAGGTTTCTTGAGATCCTGCTGCGGCTGAATTGCTTCTTTGACATGGAAGCGACCTTCGACTCCTGCGAAACGTGGGAGCGGAATCCCGACCCGGAGAAACTCGTGGAACGGGCGGCGGAAACGGATCGGTTTGTCCGGTTTCTGTTCATTGCCGGGGAAACCATGATCGATCTCGACACGATGGACACGTATATGACGGTGTATTCAAAGAAACCGGAAATCCTGGCAATGATCCGTGAACTGGTCACGGCTTCCGGCCTGTTTTTCCGGCAGGGCGAATGACGCCGGCTTCTATCGGAGCGCAGACGTGACAAGGAGGAAATCAGGGTGAATTATTCGGACAAACTGGAAGGATTCTGGGAAGAAGGATATCATTATTATCTCGAGTTCCGGCAGGACCGGCTGACGGTGCGGAATTACCGCCGGGAAGTGGTTTTTGAAACGAAGGTGTCCTACGATGCCGATGCGCTGGAGAAGGGCATTCGCATGGTCATTCACCTCGATTACAACGTGCTTTCCCGGGACGCGGGCGGCGGCATGATGATGGAGATCCGCGAGCTCTCGTACGATAACGGCGAGCTGGATATGCTCGAGTATTACACGATCATGGGCGAGAAGCGGTACCGTCTGAAAAAGGTGGATCACGGACCGTTTGATCACATTTTGATCCGGGACGGGGAGATCCTGCCGAAGATCCAGGGCGTCTGGAAGGAATGGCGGGCGTCCGGAACCGGCGAGGATCTGGTGATCCGCGGAAACACGTTGAACTGGGGCTTTTTCGGCGGCGGCGAGTTCCATGCGGTAAGTTATACGTATGCGCCGGACCGGGTGCGTCTCGTGCCCGCGAATCTCATTGACGGGAATTTCCGGGGATTCACCGAGATCGAAGTGGGGGACCGGACGCTGACCACGAGAATGATCATATACGACGCCTCCGTGCCGCTCACGGTCTTCTACCGGGAGGGGACACTGGATGAGATCGAGATCCCGCCGGCGGCGCGGGAACCGATGCGGAATACGATGATTTACGAGCCGTTAAGGAAGCCGGAATCGTTTCGCACGATTGGCGGTCCGAAAATCGGCGGGGAGGGAGCACAATGAATCTTCGCGTAGCGACACACAACATTTGTCACATGGGAAAAAACCCCATTGACCGGACGGAGCTGTTTCCGGACAAAACGTACCGGAACGGCTATGAGGCCGACATGGTGGACCTGATGAAGCGGAACTGGAAGCAGGTGTACGAGAGCTTCACGGCGGACCTCATCGGCCTGCAGGAGGTCCATATGTGGTTTGACCTGGCCTCGACGATCCGGACGGAGGATCAGGTGTTCAGGCCCTTCGGCTATGAATTGTTCCATCAGGACACCGGGCTTGCGGTCGCTTCCCGGTTCCCGCTGGTGCAGGAGGTCGAGACGAGATTCGAGCCCGTCTCGAAACGCCGCTGGCAGAAGTTCCGCCTGAACGTAAACGGCCGGGAGATCGCGATCTTCAATACGCATCCGACGCCCAGGGACGCGGAGATCCGCCAGAAAGAATACGGGATCCTGATCGATGAGTTCCGGAAAGAGGAGTGTTTCCTCGCGTTCGGCGATTTCAATGCGAAGACGGCCGACGAATATGAGATTTTCCGGGAAGCGGGCTTTCCGATGGCCAATGACGGGATCGCGACGGTGGAGAACGGCAGCATGTGTGATAACATCATCGTCTCCCCGAACGTGAAATTCGAGCGCGTGGACGTGTACGATCCGGAGTTTTCCCTTTCCGATCATGCCGTGCTGTATGCGGAAGTGCTGATATGAAAGAACTGACCAAAGAAACCATGCGCTGTTTCGCCGAGATCGATCTCAGCGCGATGGTGCACAATCTGAACGTCGCGAAGACGATGACCGGCCGGAAGGTCATGGCGGTGATCAAGGGCGATGCCCACGGTCACGGCGCAGTGAAGTGCGGCCTTGCATTGGAGGCGCACGGCTGCGACGCGTTCGCGGTGGCCTGCCTCGAGGAGGGCATCGAACTCCGGCAGGCCGGGATCCGCGTTCCGGTCCTCATTCTCGGCTGGACGCCGGCGGAATTCGCTATGGACCTGGCGGACAATGACCTGACGCAGAGCATTCTGGACGAGGCCTATGCGGAAGAGCTTTCCGCTGCATTGACGGATTCGGGGCGGACCGTGAACGTCCACGTGAAGCTGGACACCGGAATGTCCCGTACAGGCATCTATTCGCAGGCAAATCACCGCGCGGCGGCCGAAGCCGTATTTCGTATCTCGCGGTTGCCCGGACTTCATTTGACCGGCATTTTTACGCATTACGCGGCGGCTGACGTTCCGGCGAAGAACGACTACACCGCGTGGCAATTGGGAAACTATAAAAAGGTGCTTTCCGAACTTGATTCTCTCGGATTCCGGGGAGAGATCGTCCGGCACGCTTCAAACAGCGCGGCGGTCCTGTTCCATCCGGAAACTTATTTTGACATGGTGCGAATGGGCGTCATGGTCTACGGTTTCTATCCGGACGACCGGTTCCGCCCGGACGGACCGCTCCGGCAGGCGCTTTCGCTGAAGGCGAGAGTCATTGAACTCCGGGAATTGCCCGCCGGAACGAGCGTAAGTTACGGCTGCACGTTCGTGACGGACCGTCCGACGACCGTGGCCGTCGTGTCTGCGGGGTATGCGGACGCCTATCCGAGAGCCCTCAGCAACAAAGGCGCCTATGCGGTGATCGCGGGAGAGCGCTGTCCGCAGATCGGACGGGTCTGCATGGACCTCTCAATGTTCGACGTGACCGGAAAAAACGTCAAACGCGGAGACGAGGTGATCCTGTACGGACGCGGCGGCATGCCGCTCGAAGAAATCGCGGCACTCGCCGGAACCATTAATTGCGAGCCGACGAGTCTGTTAACGAAGCGGGTGCACAAGGTGTATCTGGAACCGGAAGCGCAGTGAGGAAAAAATGGACATTCTCATTCTGAATGCAAAAATCATTGACGGCAGCGGAAAAACGGCGTATCAGGGCCGTGTCGGAATCGACGGCGGGAAGATCTGCCTCGAAAACCTGCCCGAAACGGCGGAGCAGGTGATCGACGCAGCGGGGCTGACCCTGGCACCCGGCTTCATTGACTGTCATTCGCACGGAGACCGCATCCTGGGGCTGGAGTTCGGCGATCTCTGCAAGCTGAACCACGGCGTCACGACGCAGCTCGCGGGACAGTGCGGGAATTCTCAGGTGCCGGAATCGGAGGCCTACCGTCAGGCGCGGGACGGCGCCGGGACGTCATGGAAGCGTTGCTGGTCTTCGTATGCGGATCACGTCGACACCTTGCCCATGGCGCTGAACACGGCCCTGTTTGTCGGCTTTAATACGATCCGGATCGCGGTCATGGGGTACACCGACCGGAAACCGACGGCGGATGAGGTCCGGGCAATGCAGGATCTTCTCATTGACGCGATGGAGCACGGCGCGCTCGGCATGTCGAGCGGCCTCGCCTACATTCCGGGGACCTATACGGACACGGACGACGTTGTGGAGATCGCGAAAGTGATGGCAAAGTACGGCGGCATTTACACGACGCATATGCGGAACGAATCCTTCGATCTTGTGAATTCCGTGAAGGAAGCGGTCGAGATCGGGCGGAAGGCCGGCGTCGCGGTCAACATCTCGCATTTCAAAGCCATGGGGCGGTCGAACTGGGGGAGCGTCGGAGAAGCCATTGCCGTCATCGAAGAAGCGAGGGCGGAAGGACTGCAGGTCACGGTCGACCAATACCCGTACAATTGCAGCATGACGCAGCTTTATCCCTGCATGCCGCCGTGGTACTTTACCGAAGGTGTCGGCAAGGTCGTGGAACTTTTGAAGGATCCGGCCGTGCGCGAAAAGATCCGCCGCGAGATGGAGGATCCCGCGACGCCGTATGAAAACCTGTACTTAAACGCCGGCGGATTCGGCGGGATCACGGCCTGCGGTGCGCCGGCCACTCCGGAGGCAGAAGGAAAGACGATCGAGGAACTGGCGGCGCTTTGGGGAAAAGAGCCGTTCGACGCGTTCTTCGACCTGCTCATTGCCAATCGGGGCATCGTCCCGGCAGTGTATCATTCGATCGGCGACGAGGACATTCTGAAGATCATTCAGCTGCCCTATGCGATGGTGGGGAGCGACGGCGTCGTCCGTTCGGCGACGGAAAAGGTTCATCCGCGCGGCTGGGGCGCGATGGTCCGGGCGATCAATCTCTTTACGAAAGAGCACCCGGTCCTGTCGCTCGAGGCCTTGATCCGAAAAATGACGGGACTTCCGGCGGACGTCTACCGACTGGAAGGGAAAGGATATATCCAGGAGGGTTACGACGCGGACCTCGTGCTGTTCGATTACGACCGGCTCGAAGATCGCTCGACTTATCAGGATCCGACTGCGCTCGCCGGCGGCGTGAAAGCGGTATTCGTGAACGGAAAGATCGTATATCAGGACGGGGCAATGACCGGCGAACGGCCGGGAAAGCTGATCCGGAGACGCAGGTGAAAAGGAGAAAGCGAAATATGTACGTGGTTCATCATTACAACGTGTATTACAAGGACAAGATCATCGGCGTTTTTTATATCTTCAATTCGGGGGCGACTGAATACTCCCCGTCAAGCTGGATCTCGATCGATTTTAAAGAGGAGAAGGACATTCCCAAACCGCTGACCGTCGGGAAGACTTCAAAGACGGCGATCCCGTATTTTGAGAATATCCTTCAGGAAGAGCACCGGGTGCCCGGGTTAAGAAAACACATCTATACGTGCGGACCGGTCCGGATGGAGGAGGTTCCGAAGGGAGTCGACAGCTTTTCCGTATTTCGGGCCGGGGCGGACAAACGCGATCCCGATTATTCCGGCAAGGATCATTCGGCGCCGCATTACGAAGGCGAGCATACCCCGAAAGGCATGCGGGAATGGGCGAATCATTACTGTTTCAACAAAATGAGCGACGGCACTTTTGAGGCGGAGCTGGACGAAGCCTGGTGGTGGGGCGGCAGCCACAACGACGGCGGCACCATTCACACCCCGATCCCGGAAGAGTGGCAGGATCTCACGTACGACGAGTTTCTGGAACGCGTCGTGACGCTTTCCTCCGCCGCGCATTACGGGTTCACGGCGAAAGATCTGAAAGAGAAAAAGGGGCTGAAAGAGTTCTTTGGCTTTTAACGGCCGGCGGGGTCGGTTGGTTCGTCCTTTTGCAGCCCTGCCATGATCCGGTCGTAGAGCGTCGGGACCGTGATCTGATGATCTCCGGTGAAATGCCAGCCTAAGCCGCCCCGGCTCGTCGGCCGGTTGACAATGTTCTTTCGCGGCCGGTAGTAATAGTTCGGATCGTCGTAGCCGATCCTAGAGCGGTAGTTACCGAGGTCAATGAGATCGAAGTTCGCCGTCGTGATGTGAAACGTCGGATAGCCTAAGTTCCGGACGATCGAGAGCGCCTTCAGGAAGACTTCCGCGCCGATGACCGCCGAACCGAAATTCATGAATACACCGCCATCGAGGTCTGCGACAGAGGCGCAGACCTTTTTAAAATCTGTGCCGGTCGTCGCGCCGATCGCGCCGAAATCCGCCGCCGGGTGCTGGTGGATGATGTCCGTGCCGATCGCGACGTGGTAAGTCACGGGGATATTCAGAAGATAGGCCTGATAGAGCACGCAGTCGTCCCGGTACGGGAACCGGTCCGGATGTTCGTCGACGTACCGTCCGAGCGCCTCGCCGTAGCCAAGCCCGTCCCGGGCACCCTCCCGGATCGCTTCATTCATCCAGCGTCCGGTCTGTTCCCACATGCCGAACGACCCGTCCTCGATCGCGGTCGGCACGTCCTCGCTCGTTCCGCCGAGGTACGCGAGCTCGAAATCGTGGATCGAGCCGGCACCGTTCGACATGAGGTGCGTGATGATCCCCGCTTTCATCAGGGCAATGAGATAGCGCGAGAGCCGGTTTTTGATGACGTGCGCGCCGTAACTGAAGATCACGGGACGCCCGTTTTCTCTTGCGTTCAGGATCCGCCGGACGAGTTCGTCGAACCCCTCGGCGTCATAGTCTTCATGGGGCGTCACTCCGGGCGTCATCAGGTTTTCGATCGTGACGAGATTCTTCCGGTCGTGCGCATCGTAGGTGATGAGGCGGCCCGTCTCCAGAACTCTGGAGCGTCCTTCCCCGACGAAAACGCCACGCGGGCCGGACGGCGAGAACCACTCGAGGATCTCCTGCCGGTTCCGGAAAGAATCCGTGATCGCGGTCGCGCCGGCCTTGTGCAGCCGCGTTAATTTCGCGGCATTCATGCCGTACAGGTGCGCTTCGTCGCTTGCGACCCCGAGCGTCAATGCCCCCGCCTCTTCCCCGAGCCGGATCTCAACCGGTCCGTCGCCGACGACGAGGATGCCCTCGGAGTCGCCGGCTTCGGCAATGAGCCGCTGCAGCGTCGTTTTTTTGGAGCAATCCTCACTCATCGGCTTCGCGCCGGCGATCTCGTCAAAAAACTTGGCCACGCCGAGTGCATCCGCCTCGTTTTGCACGTCCGCCTCATCGGTGCCGCTTGCGGCAAAGAGGCGGAGTCCCATCCCTTTCAGCGCTTCCAGAAACTCCCGCGCGCCGGACATGAGATACCGCTCCGGATGAAGACGCGCATCTTCACGGCGGAGAGAAACGTTTTCCATCAGCCGGTCATTGTATAACTTTTTGTAGTACCAGGGATCCGCCGGGTTTTCGGCACTTGCTTCGTGCGCCTTTTCGGCGAGCCATTTCATCTGCTGAATGGTCTGGATGCCCGTCGATTCGTCGATGTAAGAACGGACTTCCGCCCGCCGGGCTTCTCCCAGGTATTCGACCATGAGCGGTTCCATCACCTGTTCCCAGCCCGCGCGGAGCGTGGAGATCGTCCCGTCGAAATCAAAGACGACCGTATGTATCTTCCGGGGGATGTGACCCTTAATGATGAGCATGTTATTTCTCCGTGAGCTGCAGGATCTCCTCCGGTGATGCCGTGCCGGTGGTCCCGAGCTTTTTGACCGTGACGGCGGAAGCGTAGGCAGCGAAGGACAGGGCGTCTTCCGGCTTTGTGCCTGCGGCCATTGCCAACGAGAATGCCGAAAGGAAGCAGTCCCCGGCGCCGACGATGTCGACCGGAGGATCGACCGGAACGGCCTTTCCGAATACCGCCTCTTTCTCGTCGTAATAGACCGCACCGTGGCTGCCGAGCGTCAGGCAGACCTGAGACGCGCATTTTTCTGAGAGCGCTTTCGCGGCAGGGATCCAGGTTTCCTCGAGCGTGCCTTCAGACAAAGCCGCTTCCGGAAGCGACAAGGCCCGCGCGCATTCGATTTCATTGGGCTTCAAAGTGCAATGCCGGTAGAACCCGATCCGGTTCCGGCTGTCGACGAAGACCGGAAGTCCTTCCGACGCCAGGGCAATGATCCTTTCCCGCACCTTTTCCGTAACGACGCCGAAAGTCATCTGGTCGCTCACGACGAGAACGTCGGCGTCCTTCACCGCATCATTGAGCGCTGAAAGGACCGCGGTTTCCGCTTCTTCCGGAAGCGGCGCATAATTCTCGAAGTCGAGACGTGGATCCTCGGTTTCCTCTTTCGAATAACCGAAGCGCATCGGCTTGATGTAGGCGTTCGTCCGGCAGTCCGGGGAAGTGACGATCCGCGGGGTAAGACCGGGCGTTTCAAAGAGCAGCTTTTGTAAGACGTCTCCCCGCCAGTCATTGCCGGTGACGCCGATCACCTGCAGGTTTTTCGGGACAAGCCCGGCCATGCAGGAAGCCGCATTTCCGCCGGCGCCCGGACTCATCCGTTCCGCGACGACGGGAAGCGGAAAATGCGCGGTCTCGCGGGACAGGCGGCTTTTCGTCATGTCCGCCGACCAGTAGACGTCGAGACAGAGGTCGCCGATGAGCACGGCCCGTACGTTGTTTATGTTTTTCAGGATCTGTTTCGTGTCCACCGTACGCTCCCTCCGGTTCAGCGCTCTTCGAACGTCACCCGGAACGACCGGATCTCAAACGGTTTGAAATCGAAGGAAAAAGTCTTTCCGTCGGTCGGGACCGGCCCGGTTTCGGTTTCCATCAGGTTGCATTCGGTGACGGAAGCGATCGGCAGGTAACTCGTCACGGTTTCCTTTCCGCTGCCGCCGGTCGCCTCGTAGAGCCGGAGAACGTAGCCGTTTCCGTCCTCCGCCTGCTTGAACGTGTCAATGACCATCCGCTCGTCAAAGAGCGTGAAGAAACTGCCGGTTTCCGGAAGCTTGCCCTTTCCGGCGGCAAGATCGACCGGCGCCTCGTTCAGTTCGAGCGCAGCGTAGACCGTGTCTTCGGTCCAGGGACCTTCGTGCGGGAAGAGGGAATACGTGAAATCGTGTTCTCCGCGGTCCGCGGTGCAGTCCGGTTCCATCGGCGCGCGAAGCAGCGTCAGCCGGATCACGTCGCCGTGCGCGTCGTAGCCGTACTTGCAGTCGTTTAAGATGCTGAGACCGTAATCGCTTTCGGAAATGTCCGCCCACTTGTGCGCCATGACTTCGTAGCGCATCGCGTCGTAGGTCGTGTTCCGGTGCGTCGGCCGCGCGATCGCGCCGAACTGGATCTCGTAGGTGGCCTCCCGGGCGTGCACGGCCGGGGCGAAGGCGACCTTTAAGAGTTTCATGTTTTCGTGCCAGTCGACGTGCGTCTTAAAGTCAATGCGGTCAATGTCCGCATAGAGCACGACGTCCTGGGTGAGGCGGCTTCCGCCGAATTCATAGGTAAACCGGACCGACGCCTCGCGGCCTTCCGCTTCGACGACTTCCACCGAAGACGGTGCCGGGAAGGGGAGTTCCCGTCCTTCGTACTCGGGATGGATGTCCCAGGCGGAGAGCTGCAGTTTCGCGATCTCCCCGAACCACTGGAAGGCATTGCCCGGTGCAGCGAAGACTTCGCGCTTCGCCCGCTTGTCAATGAGCGAGGCGATCCGGCCCTTTTTGTCGAAGGTCAGCCGGAAGAACTGATTTTCCATCTTCTTTTCGGTCGCCCGGCAAACGCTCTTCGACGGCGTCACGACCGCGCTCCAGCCAAACGGCGGAAGTTCCCGGATCCCGTCGTCTGCTTCGACGGTGCGCTCCCGGGACAGCGTGTTCAGAACGGCCTTTTTCGGCAATGCGGCTCCGAGTTCCTTCGTGAGCCTGCTTTCCAGTTTCGCCGTGTTTTTCAGAAGTTTCGTGAAGTTCGTGACGGCCGCGCGGTTCACGTGCGTGATCGAGGAACCGGGCAGGCTGTCGTGGAACTGCAGGTGCAAGAGTTCCTTCCAGAGCGCGTCGAGTTCGGCCTTCGGATAAGCCGCGCCGGTGAGCAGCGCGTTCATCGAAGAGAGGATCTCGAGCCGGCGCATCGCAAATTCGCTTCTCCGGTTCAGCTTCTTGATCGCGCCCATCGTCGTGAACGTTCCGCGGTGCCGGTCGAGGTAGAGCTCGTCGTCCCAGACCGGAAGGCCGGCCTTCCGGGCGTCCTCGATCGTCGTGCCCTTCACCGGTTTGTAGACCTCGTCGAGGAAGTCCTCGAACTTGCCCATCCTGACCTTCGGAATGCCGGGCAGGTCCTTGAACCGGCGGCAGCTTTCGAGCATCTTGTATTCCGCGCCGCCGCCCCCGTCGCCGTAGCCGAAGGTGAGATAGCCCTTGTTTGCAAAGGCCTTGTTTTCATTGCAGAGCGTGGTCTCGGCCAGCCTCGTCGGATTCACACGGCCGTTGTAGCCGACGCGCATGAGATACGAACGGATCCGCGTCCCGTCGATGCCCTGCCACAGGAAGAAGGTGTATGGGAAGCGGTAGAGCTCGTTCGTGTACAGTTTGTTCGTGTAAAAGTATTCGATGCCGGACCGGACGAGGATCTGCGGCAATGACGCCGGATAGCCGAAGGAATCCGGCATGTAGAACACGCGCGATTCGCGGCCGAATTTCTCGAGCTGGTAGGCACGCCCGTACAATAACTGCCGGATGATCGACTCGCCGCTCGCAATGTTCGTGTCCATCTCGACCCAGAGATTGCCGATCGGATCGATGTGCCCGTCCTTCACGCGCTCGACGATCTTTTCAAACAGCGCCGGACAATGCTTCTCCATCATCTCGTAGGTGTAAGGCTGCGAGAAAGTGAAGACGTACTCGGGATAGCGGTCGATGAGCTGCAGTGCGTTCAGGAAGGTGTTCTCGACCTTCCGGACCGTGTGCCGCTCCTCCCAGAGCCAGACGATGTCCATGTGCGCGAAACCGCTCACGGTCACCTCGCCCTGATCGTACTTCGGAAGTTTCTTCAATGCGTCGTGGAGCGCCTTCGCGGCCGCCGGGACCGCTTTCCGCATTTCTTCTTTCGATGAGAAGAAGGGAATGAGGTCGTAAGCCGCGCGCATCGCGTTCTGGACGCCTTCGTACAGTGCGTGATCCCGCGCGCCCTGCAGCAGCGCTCTCTGGTCTTCCGGGTGCGTGTAGCGGAAATTCGTCTCGCCGTTCAGCGTCTGATTGACGATCTTTTTGTACGACTCCGCGACGAGCAGCAGGTTCTCGAGGTCGAGCACGAGGCTTTCGGAAACTTCGTCGACCGCGCCGAGAAAAGCGTACTGCATCGTGTAGCGCTGGTGGTTGTCGTCCGCGTAGACGTTATAGCGGCTGCCTTTGTAGAAGTCTTTGTAGTTCAGGTTCGTCTGGATGCTGACGTGATAGACCGTACCGGGCACGCCGGAATCGGTGAGATCGACCCGCGTTCTCGGGAGGACGTTGCCGCGTACGAGTTCGTAGAAGAAGGTCACGCCGCATTTCGGCTCGCCGTTCACCGTGACGAGCGCTTCGCCGCCGAGCGAAAGCTCGAGCACGAGACGTTTTCCCTTCATGCTTTCCGGCACCGTGACGTCCGCCTCGAACCAGCGGGCTTCGTCGTAGCGGATGTCGTAGACCTCGCCGACGTTCATCGTCGTCCAGGGCGTGTAATGCACGTACTTTCCGTATTCGACGTAAGTCGCGGTGCGGCTCTTCCATACGGGCATGTGGACTTTTTCAAAGAAAACGAGCTCTGCGAGCAGGTTTTTCTGCTCCTCCAAAAGCTGGATCTGGCGTTGGTCGATCATGAGAACCCTCCGTGATGTGAAACCGGTTTCGCTGTCTTGTCTTACTCCCAGAACTTGAGCGGCGTGCCGAGTCCTTCGGCCATTGCCTTCTTATAACATCTCGTCGCCAATGCGATGTCCATGATCCCCGCGCCGACGGCATTGAAATAGATGATCTCGTCGTCGTTTTCGCGGCCGCATTTCTTGCCGATCAGGATCTCGCCGAGTTCCGCGTGCAGGTCTTCGTCCCGGACCTCGCCGTCCCGCCACATGAGCGCGATCGTGCTGATCATCCGGTGCTTCACGTTCTCCCAGTAATCCACGCAGAGTTTGCTCGCTCTCTTGACGCATTCTCTGTCCACTTCGTAGTCCGCCATGTTCATGACGAGCGCGCCTTTCTTCAGCCATTCGCCCTTGATGAACGGCTCGGCGGCAAGCGTCACACAGTCAATGACGTCGCTTTCCCGGGCGGCCTTTTCCACGTCGTTCTCCACGATGACCGTAAGATTCGGATATTTCTCGCGGGTCGCCTTCGCAAACCGCTCGGCGTTCTCCGGACGGATGTCGTACACGTACAGCGTGTCAATGCTCGGCTTCGCAATGAGCGCGGCTTCGAGCTGCGTCGGCGCCTGCGCGCCAGCGCCGCAGATCGTCATGACCTTCGCGTCGGACTTCGCGAGCAGTTTGATCGCAATGCCGCCGGAAGCACCGGTCCGCATCGTGCTGATCGCCGTGCCGTCCGCGACCGCGACCGGAAGTTTCGTGTCAGGATCGTTTAAGATGATCGTGACGCTCGCTCTCGGGAGACCTTTCTTGAAATTCATCGGTCCGCTGCCGATCCACTTGATGCCGGCCATGTCGTATTCGCCGCCGATGTATCCAGGCATGGCATTGATCCGACCCAGCATGTTCTCGTCCTCCACGGTCTTGCCCCAGCGGAGCACACACTTGCCCGGGTTGATGACGTCGCCCGTGGCGTTCAGTTTGTAGACCTCCTCTACGTCGTTCATGGCGGCCTTCATGTCGAGGACGCCCGTGGCTTCCATGGTCTTGTTGTTCATAAATAAGATGTCAGCGTTCATGATGAATTCCTCTTTTTTTGTATGTTCGGCGCCTGATGAAAGCGCGTTCCGTTCTTTTGCGTCAGCCGGCGAACCACTGCGGCCGCCGGGGGTTCCCGAGCTGTCTTACGAGAGCAGTTCCGGAATGAAATAGCCTCTCGAGTAGGCCTTGAAGCCTTGCTCATCCACGAGCGTTAAGCGGAAGAACTGGTCTTCGGGGACGTCGTAGCGCATGAAGAGTTCGATCGGCTCGCGGATGTCAAACTCCGCCGTCGTGACGGTGCCTTCACGCCGGTCGCCGACGTGGCGCGCAAACCGGAAACTCGAGGTCAGCATGATCATCCGGACCGGCGAGGTCTCGACGGACAGGATGCCGGTCTCCGGATCGAAGGAGATATCCTTGAACACGGGACCCGTGGAGGCGAAGACGTCGCCCTGCTTCAGGGCATTGAAGACCGCGTCGTAAGTAAGTTCCGGCGCCTTCACGTAGGTCGCGCTGAGCCCGACGCTCTTCATGCTGTGCGAATCGTCCGAACAGGTCGGGTAGACTTTTTTCCCGAGCGAAAGCATGTCGTCGTAGGGGCGCTCGCTGTTGTCGAGCGCATATCCTTCCACGTCGCACGCGGAATTATAGGTCTCCACGAAATCGACGCCTTCGAGAATGCTGTAATCGGGATAGCGGTTCATGGACCAGAACGGGTGGCAATACTCGACGAGGAATCCGTGCTCCTTCGCGTCGCGGATGGCCGCATTGATGACGGACGGCGTGTAGGAACGCGGCTTTTCGCCGACGAGATAGTCCTGCATGTATTCCTTCGCATTGCCCCAGACGTAGCTCCGCGTGGGCCAGGGATAATAGGTCTCGTTCGCCTTTGGAGCGAGGAAAATGATGTGGTACACCTTTTTCCGCGACATGTATAACGGCAGTTTCGGGAGTTCGTCGCTTCCGGGATCGCGCAGGGGACGGAATGCTTCGGCGAATTGGTATTCGGTGGCGGTGAGCGGAAGGAAAGATTCGTCCTGCAGATCTTCGTGCGGCACCATGACCTCGTGATCCGAGTAGGCAATGATCTCATAACCGCGGGCTTTGTAGGCTTCCTTGACTTCTTCCGGCGTCAGTTTTCCGTCGGAAACCGTGGAATGGATGTGCAGATTGGCCTTGTAGAAGCGCCCGTCATTTCGAAACAGACTTTTTTTCATCGAAAGGCTCCTTTTTCAGCGGGATTGCTGTGTTTTAATGTACAATCCATTATACCAAAAACGTACGGCAATGTCTATCGGAAAACGGCTTTGATGCGCCGCTTTTTGGATTGACCGGCCGCCGGAAATGAGATATACTATACTGGATAACATCAGAATGGAATGCCGCCGGGCTGCGGCGGATAAGTGATTTCCGGTAAGGGAGGAAATGGAAATGGCAGTAAAATTCGACAGCGTAAAGTTGAACGTTGAAGGATACAAAAAGATCTGCATGGGCGTGTTCCGGGCGCTCGGCGTCACCGAACAGTGCGCTGAGGAAGTGACGAAGAACCTGCTGTACGCGGACATGCGCGGGACGAATTCCCACGGGCTGACGCGGCTCAAGCAGTACACCGACAGGATCATGCAGGGCGCCATCATTCCGGACGCGGAGCCGGAGATCGTGAGCGAGCGGGGATCGGCATTGGTGGTCGACGGACACCGCGCGCTCGGCGCACATACGGGCACCTTTGCGATGCAGAAGACGATCGAAAAGGCGAAGACCGCCGGCATGGCGTTCGCCACGGTCCGGAACAGTTCGCACTTCGGCGTCGCCGCCTATTATTCGACGATGGCATTGCCGGAGAACATGATCGGTCTCGCGTTCACGAATTCATTGCCGTTCGTGGCGCATTTTGGCGCCATGGAAGCCTGCACCGGAACGAACCCGCTGACCATCGCGCTTCCTTGTGAGAAGAATCTCCCGTTCGTTCTCGATATGGCGACGAGCGTCGTGGCCCGCGGAAACATCTTAAACTGCGCGAAGGAAGGGAAGGAGATCCCGGTCGGCTGGGCCATGGACCGGAACGGCTATCCGACGACCGACGCGAAAGCGGCGATGGAAGGCTTCTGCCTGCCGCTCGGCGCGGACCGGGCGTATAAGGGCTCCGGGCTCTGCCTCGCGGTCGATTCGCTCTGCGGCGTCTTAAGCGGCGGCCCCTTCGGCCCCGACGTAAAGAACAATGCGATCAGCCACGCGTTCGGCGCGATCAACATTGAGTTCTTCATGGATCCGGCGGAGTTCAAGGAGCGGATGGACCGGTATGTGGAGGAACTGAAGGCGGCGAAGACTGCGCCCGGCTTTGAGGAGATCCTGATGCCCGGCGAGATCGAATACCGCGAATACGAGAAGCATCTTGCTTCCGGAACCGTGGACATTGCGCTCGAAAACTTCCATGAAGTCACGCTGATCACGGAAAAGTTCTGCCCCGAGATCGACCCGAAGGCATTTTTGGAAGACTGACGCAAAAAGTATGCAGAACGACCTGAACAACCTAGCGGGCGGACCGTGCGTCTCCGTGAACGAAGACCGGTTTCGCCGGGAGAGCGACGCCGAGACCGTACAGGCAGCGATCGATGAGGCCCGGGGCACCGGCGCGACTCTGATCCTGCCCAGGTTCAATGCGTCGAAAAACCGCAATGAATGGCGGATCGACCGCTCGGTCGTGCTCCGGACCGGCACGCGCCTTCTTCTCGACAATGCCTTTCTCATCCAGGAAACAGGTTGTTACGATCATATGTTCACAAACGAGCCGGGAGCGGAGAACATCGTCCTTTCCGGCGAAGGATTCGTGACGCTGTCCGGCGGACAGGAAAACCGGCTCCGCGAAAAAACGGCGAACCGCTGCGGCCTGCCGGACGTCATCAAAAACGTAATGATCTATCTTTCCGGCGCGAAGCACGTGACGATTCAGAATCTCAGAATCGAGCACCAGCGCTATCATGCGGTCGTCGCGGATTCGGTCGAAGATCTGACGGTACGGAACGTCGACTTTTTTGCGTATCCTCATGTGCCGAACATGGGTGGGATCGTGCTCCGGAACCGAACGGAGCGCGTCCGGATCGAAAACGTCACCGGACGGACCGGGGACGACGTGATCCTGCTCCGCGGCGGCAGTGATATCGAAATCAGGAACGTTCTCGCGGATCCGGCCCGCGCCTCGCTCGTCAGGATCAAAGCGGAAAGCGGAGAGAAGACGCAAGGCATCCGGATCGATACGCTGATGGACGGCTCGCGCTTTTACGAAAAAAAACGGAGCGGGTCGGTCCTCGCGTTTTCCCGGCAGGAAGGTACGGCGGCGTCCGGGATCTCGGACGTTCGGGCGGAAAACCTGTATTCGAGAAGCGAGCGGGCGATCGCCGTCGACAGCGCATTTTCCGATACGGAGATCCGGAATCTCATGACGTTCGGGGACAATATCTACGCCGTGGCAAGCCGGTCGAAGGAACCGGTCGAATGCAGGGATGCGGTCATCGAAGGCGTATATTACGGCGCGGGGTCATTGCCGAACAATTCCGGCTCGTTCATTTCCCTGCAGGCGCGCGGCGCGAAGCCGCTCGTTCTGGAAAACGTGCGCGGCCTGGAGGTAAGCGGGGTATGCCTCCCCGAAGAGGAGCGTTCATGAGAGAATACGTGAATGCCAATGAAGCGCTTCGTGAGGACGATCACGGGACCGTTACGGCCGCGATCCGGCTCGCCGTGGAAGACGGCTGCCGGAAGGTCGTGCTCCCGCGGTACAATGCGAGAACGAAGGAGATGAAGTGGACGTTTTCGAAGGCGATCGAATTGCCATCCGACTTCACGCTCGTTCTCGACAACTGCTTTCTGGAACAGGCGAAGGGGTCTTACGACCACCTCATCACGAACGAGCGCTCGCACGACGACGCGTACATGAACGATCCCGCGAACGAGGCGAAGAACATTGCCGTTCTCGGGGAAGGAAACGTAATTTTAAGCGGCGGGGAGCACAATCATCTGTTGGAAAAGACGGGGCGGAAGTACGGCCTTCCGTCGATGTGGTACCAGCCGATCCTGTTCTGGCGTAACGTGAACGGCCTCCGGGTCGAAAACCTGCATTTCCAGCATCAGCGCTGGTGGGCCGTCACGCATATCATGACGCGGAACGCGGTCTTGAAAAACCTGGATTTTTACGCGATCCCGCACGTGCCGAACCTGGACGGCATCGATCTTCGGATCGGCTGCAGTCAGTTTCACATTGAAAACATCACCGGGCGGACCGGCGACGACGTGGTGGCGTTCACCGCCCTGAAGGGAAGAGGCGAGGTCTCCATGATGATCCCGGGGCGCGACACGGACATCCACGACGTGACGGTGAAAAACGTCAAGGGCGACGCGAATACCTGTTATCCGCTGCGGTTATTGAATCACGACGGGAACCGGATCTACAACATTGACGTGGACACGATCATGGACAGTTCCGATCCCGCGTCCGGCGTCCGGAGCGGCGCGGCGCTCTCCATCGGCTCGCCGTTTTATTTCTCGAAAAGTCAGGCGGTCATGGGCGACACCCGGGACATCCGCGTGAAAAACGTCTATTCCCGCGGAAATCAGGCCGTGATTCTGAATCACGTATTGCAGGACACGACGATCTCGAACGTGCACACGTTTTCGGACAATGTGAACGGCATTTACACGATGCCGGACGGCTGCGAACTGGAGAACGTCACCGTGGATCACCTGTATTTCGCCGGGGAGAACGCCGGCGCGGCCGTCTGCATGCAGAAGGTGAAAGGGACGCTGGAAGTCCGGCATCTCGAAGACGGGGCGTGATCGACCGGGCAGGGCGACAGTACGGAAGAATCACGAAGAACGGAGCAGATATGGAAATCACGAAACTCGTCGGCTATACGAGACCGGAAGGCTTTCCCGGGAAATCGGACGCCGTGAAGATCCAGAAGGCATTGAACGAGGCGGAATCGGAAGACGTCCGGAAAGTCGTCTTTCACGGGCAGTACACCGTCGACTCGACTTTGTATATTCCCACGCAGACGGAACTCGTTTTCGAAGCAGGGACCGTGCTGACGTACGTCGGGAAGGGACCGCTGTTCACGAACCGGGTCGCGAACGAGCCGGACAAGGCGAGCTGGTCGTTCGAGGACAGCCTGATCTATCTGAAGGGCGCCCCGGGCGCGCTTCTTACCGGCGACTTGTCGTTTTATCATGCGCGCTACGTCGTGCTGGAACAGTTGGAGATCGAAGGAAACGTGTCGTTCGAATTCTGCCGGGAGGTCCGGATGGAGGACGACGTCATTTCTTCCCCCGCGACCGCGCTCACGGTCTCACGCGGCTGCAACAACTTCATTCTGCAGCGGCTTACGCTGAAGGGCGGTGAAGCGGCGGTCCGGATCGACGCGTCACTGTCGAAAGGTCCGTACGTCACCGGCAAGGATGCGGACGTCCACGAACTCATTTTCAAGGATTCCGTTTTGGACGGCGATCCCGGGATCCGAATGTGCGCCAATGAAACCGACGGCATTTTCAACGTGCAGATCGATCACCTGAAAGTGAGCGGCGACGGAATCGTGATCGGGGAGGGGAGCGCATTGCCGAAGGAACGGTTTTTCAACCTCACGGCACAGGCGATCGAAACGGAGAAGACCGCCGTCGTTCTGAAAAACGAAACAAAGCATTGCTTCTTTCCGGAGCAAGAGAAATAATAACGAAGGAGTGCACCGGACAAACCGGGGGAAAGAGTATGGCAGAGCCTAAGAAGCAAGAAAAGAAAACTCTGCAGCAGCAGCTGAAGGAGCGGAAATACCACCAGCCGAACGGTTTCTTTTACTGGATCTATTACTTCCTGTCGAAGCTGTTCATTTTGCGCAAGTACAAGCCGCACATCACGATCCAGGACGACATCAACGAGTGCAAGGGCGCGTGTTTCCTGATCTGGAACCATTTGTCGCGTCTTGACCATTCGTACCTCATCGACGCGGCCTATCCGAGAAAGATCAACATCGTCGCGGGCTACGCGGAGTTTCTCCGGAGCCACCTGCACACGGTCTTTAAGCTGAATCAGTGCCTGCCGAAGAAGAACTACACGCAGGACATCACCGGAATGAAGGCCATGCAATCGATCCTGAATCAGGGCGGATGCATTGCCATGTCGCCGGAAGGCATGAGCTCGATCTACGGCACGAACCAGCCGGTCGTTCCGGGCTCCGGCCATTATTTCAAGCATTACGGCTATCCCGTGTATTTCATGGAAATGCGCGGGCAATACCTGACCAACACGAAAGTCTGTCTCGACGAGCGGATCTGCCGCACCGAGGCGACGATGAAGTTGCTGTTCACGCCGGAAGATCTGGAACGGATGACGGATCAGGAAGTCGAAGACAAGCTGAACGAGGTCTTCCGCCACGACGATTACGCCTGGGGCAAGGAACGTCACTTAAAGTGGACGAAGATGGAAAACAGCTGCGAGCGGCTGGACGACATCTGCTTCAAGTGCCCGAAATGCGGCGCCGAGATCCAAATGGATTCGAAGGGCGACACGATCCGTTGCAAGGTTTGCGGCAACGGTGCGCGCGTAAACGAGTATTACGAGTTCGAGCCGTTAACGGAAGACGCGGTGCTGCCGGAGTCGCCGGCGGCCTGGTTCCGCTGGGAGAGGAAAGAAATCATCAAAGCGATCCGCGAAGATGCGAACTACTCCTATACAGTGCCCGTGACGGTCGGTTATCAGCCCCCGTACGAGTACGTCAAGGATAAGACGAAGACGACGCGCCCCTGCGGCAAGGGCAATATCACCTTCGATCATCAGGGCATCCATTTTGCCGGCGAGAAGCTCGGCGAGCCCTTTACCTTTGATTTAAGCTATGAGATCGTGTTCTCGCTCGTCATTGAGCGCGCGACGGACGTGTTCGGGCTTTACGTCAAGGGCGAGTGGTACGAATTCTATCCGGAAGAGCCGGTCGTCGGAAAACTCATCCTGATCACCGAGGAAATGCACCGCCTTCACTACAACATCTGGAAGAACTTCCCGTGGGAGAGCGACCTCTACGAAGGGATGGAATTGCCGGAAAAAGGATGATATGAACGTCAACGATTTTGATTACGAACTTCCCGAGGAACTGATCGCGCAGGATCCGATCGAGGACCGGTCGGCGTCGCGGCTGCTCGTTCTGGATAAAAACACGGGAGAGATCCGGCACAAGGTGTTCCGCGAGATCACGGAAGAACTGCGGCCGGGGGATTGCCTCGTCATCAATAACACGAAGGTCATTCCGGCGCGTCTTTACGGCGTCCGGGAAGGCACCGGCGCGTCGATCGAGGTGCTGCTCTTAAAGCGCCGCGAGAACGACGTCTGGGAAACGCTCGTGAAACCCGGAAAAAAATGTAAGATCGGGACGAGAATCGTGTTCGGCGAGGGCACGCTCAAAGGCGAAGTCACCGGCATCGTCGACGAGGGAAACCGCCTCATTCATTTTGAGTACGAAGGCATTTTTGAGGAGGTCCTGGACCGGCTCGGAGAAATGCCGCTGCCGCCCTACATCACGCACAAACTGCAGGACAAAAACCGCTACCAGACCGTATACGCGAAGTACGACGGCTCTGCGGCGGCGCCGACCGCCGGCCTCCATTTCACGAAGGAACTACTGGAACAGATCCGGGCAATGGGCATTGAGATCGCGGAGGTGACGCTTCACGTCGGGCTCGGCACGTTCCGGCCGGTGAAGGCGGAGACCGTGGAAGAGCACCACATGCATTCCGAGTTCTACATCGTGGACGAAAAGGCAGCCGGGATCATCAACCGTACGAAGAAGAACGGCGGCCGCGTCATCTGTGTCGGCACGACGTCCTGCCGGACCGTCGAATCCGCTGCGGAACCGGACGGCACCGTCCCCGCAAAGAGCGGCTGGACCGAGATCTTCATTTATCCCGGGTACAAGTTCAAAGTGCTCGACGCCCTCATCACGAACTTCCACCTCCCGAAGTCCACGCTCATCATGCTGGTGAGCGCGCTCGCCGGGAGAGAGCACGTCCTGAACGCCTACCGGGAGGCCGTAAAGGAACGGTACCGCTTTTTCAGTTTCGGGGATGCGATGTTTATTGAATGACCAACGAAAAAGCGGATGTGGTTTGATCCGGATCGGAGAGGCGATTGCCTGTGTTTCTCCCAAAGGAGATTTATTTCTCCCAAAATCAGGTTAATTTGGGAGAAAGAGTTGATTCCTTGGTTGCCCTGTGGCTTACAGGTTGAAAGAACAGGGAGGAGCAGCGGCGTGAAAGGGTGAGCATATGGCATAAAAGCCCACTACAGAATTGCATACCATTCCAGAAGATGACCTGCACATGAAAATGCGGATCATCTTCCTTTTTGTATCCAATCCTGCCAGCCAGATGCCCAAATCGGTTTTTGTTCTAAACTGTCTTATAAACACCCAACTAAAGGCGCCGGTTTTTTTATATAAGTTTTCGGGATTTCACCTCGTCTTGGAATCAGAAGGATGCAGGGACGGCCGCCCTGTCCCTGAACGAATTTCAAGAAAAGAGGACGAAAGAATGAAAAAAAGAGTTCCCAAAACGGTGTCAATGATAAGCGTCATCCTGCTCTCATCATATTACGAAAAAGAGATTTATGAATTGGTCAGAGAAGCGATTGCAAGAGAAAACACTGGGGATATTGGTATATATTACATAAAAAATAGCGCAGCCCTATCCTTGGCATATGGGAGCTCTACTCCCACTCTACGTCCGGCATCGTCTGCGCATGAAGGTATAATACACCATATTCCGGAAAAAGACAATAGAAATGTTTCGAAGCAGACAGAAACTTTGCAATTTAGTCGTTGGTTCGGTGACTGGCAGAACGATCCGAAAAATGCAAGCAAGATCGTCAATGAAGACGGAACGCCGAAGATAATGTACCACGGAAGTCCTGCTACATTCGATACATTCGATATAAAGAAGGCAAAGTATTCCGGACTGTACGGCCGCGGATTCTACTTCACTGAAAGCGCAAGTGCGGCTGCAGTATATGGAGGATTATATGATGTTTCCGTCGTCTTCACGGAAAAGTTACATTTCGTACTGTCTTTTTTTACAAAACTGTGGTATACTCGATTTTGTCGAAAAAATGATAAACTTTTTGTGAACGTTTTTCGACAGTAACGCGCCGTTTGGATCCTTTGAAGGCGCGGAAAAAGGATAGGACTGATGAGAAAAACGGTATACTATAAGGATCTGATTCACGATGATTTTTCTTCGACCAATGGAAAAATCGAAACCGATAAAGTAACGGCGGAATTCCCTTACGAGCATTCTAAAGTATGGGTATTCATCAGTGGGATCGTTTATTACGTGTTTATTTTTCCGCTCGTCTTTTTGATCATGAAGCTCAAATACGGACTGAAGGTCCGGAACCGGAAGGCTCTTCGAAAACTGCCCTCCGGTGCTTTTATTTTCGGAAATCATACAAACGGCTTCCCTGACGCGGTGACGCCGTCCATCCTTTCATTCCCGAAGCGCGCCTTCGTCGTCACCGGACCGGAAGCCGTCTCCATAAAAGGCATCCGCACCCTGGTGCAGATGCTCGGCGCGATCCCATTGCCGTCTTCTTTCCCCGGATGGAAGAAATTCATGAAATCCATGCAGGAAAAGACGGAGAAGCATACGGTCATGATCTATCCGGAGGCACATATCTGGCCGTATTATACCGGCATCCGTCCGTTTGGCGAGTCGTCGTTTAAGTATCCCTTCCAGATGAAGAGAAAAGTCGTGGCGAACGTCATCACCTACCGGCAGCGGAAGATTTTTAAAAACACCCGGCCGCTCGTGACGGCGACGCTGAGCGACCCGTTCGATCCGTCCTGTTTTGAGTCGCCGAAGGCACTCCGGGATGCGGTGTACGGGTTCATGGCGGAGGCGGTGTCGAAGGACAATTACGCTTACTGGGAATACAGGCAGGAAACCGGCGAAGAAGCGGAGAAAACGACCGCTTCGGCGGACTGAAGAGGAGGATGCCATGGTAGTGACGGTAGTCAGCGACGTGCTCGGAAAATCGAACAACGGAGTCACGATCGCCGCATGGAATCTGATCCGGTATCTTCAGGGACACGGCCATGAGGTGCGCGTCGTCTGTCCGGACGAAGAACGGAAGGGAGAGCCCGGCTTTTACGTCGTGCCGCTCCGTTCCTTCGGACCGCTGAACCCCGTGTTCAAGGCGAACGGCGTGAGACTGGCTGCGCCGGATCAGGAGATCTTAAAGGAGGCCATTGACGGCGCGGATGCGGTGCATATCATGCTGCCGTTCAAACTCGGAAAGGCAGCCGCAAAATATGCGGATTCGCAGAGGATCCCCGTCACGGCGGGCTTCCACATGATGGCGGAAAACGTGACCGCGCACATCGGGCTCAAGAATTTCCGCCTGATGAACCGGGAGATCTACAAATACATTCACGGGTTTTATAAGTATTGCTTCGCGATCCATTATCCGACGAGGTACCTGAGGCTGATCTATGAGGACGTGGCCGGGCCGACGAACGGCTACGTGATCTCGAACGGCGTGAATTCCTGCTTTCACCCGATTGAAGTGAAGCGTTCCAGACAGTTCGAAGGAAAATACGTGATCGTCTTTACCGGGCGCTATTCCAAGGAGAAATCGCACGGCGTGCTGATCGACGGCGTTAATCAGTCCAAATACCGCGACAAGATCCAGCTGGTGTTCGCCGGCGCGGGTCCGAGGCGGGACGAGATCGAACGGTATTCCGAGCGCCTTCCGGTCAAACCGGTGTTCCGCTTCTTTTCCAGAGAAGAACTGGTCAAGCTCCTGAATATGGCGGATCTTTACGTGCATCCCGCGGAGATCGAGGCAGAAGGCATTTCCTGTCTGGAGGCGCTGTCTTCGGGCCTCGTTCCGATCATTTCCGACTCGCCGCGCTCGGCGACCAAGGAATACGCGATCGACGAGAAGAATCTCTTCCGGTACAATGATCCCGCGGACCTGGCGGCGAAGATCGACTGGTGGCTCGAGCATCCTGAAGAGCGGGCTGAGAGAGGCCGGGAATACGTCGCGTACGCGGCGGACCGCTTCGATCAGGACGCCTGCATGGCGGCCATGGAAGGGATGATCGAAGACGCGGTGCATCACATCGTCCGTCACGCGGCGAAGGCCAGGTGAGTCATGAGGGACCGATGGATTCGAAAACCGGAAAAGGAGCCTTTCCTGTATACGTCCGGGACGGATGAGCGGACGGTACCGCTCTTGCAGTCGCCGCTTCTTCAGTCGGTCCCCGGGGTCCGGCACGGATTCACGACGAGGGCCGGCGGCGTCAGTGAAGGGTACCTGTCGACGCTGAATTTCAGTTTCAAACTGGAAGGGGATCCGGAACGGACGCTCGAGAATTTCCGCCGTGCAGCGGCGTCATTTCAAACGACGCCCGACCGGGTCGTCCTGTCGGATCAGGTGCACGGAGACCGGATCCGCGTCGTGACGGAGGCGGATGCCGGGAAGGGCGTTATAAAAGAAAAAGATTATGAGGGCATTGACGCGCTCGTGACAAACGAGCCGGGGCTGCTGCTTACGGTCGTTACGGCAGACTGCGTGCCGATCCTCTTTGCGGATCCTGTAAAGCGGGTAGTTGCTGCAGCACATTCCGGCTGGCGGGGCACGGCGAAACGGATCGGCGAAAAAACGGTGCGAAAAATGACGGAGGTCTTCGGCTGCGCACCGGAAAACATCGTGGCCGTGATCGGACCGTCGATCTGCCGGGACTGTTATGAGGTCGGAACGGACGTCGCTTCCGTGTTTCAGGAGCATTTCAAGGATCGGGCAGAAGAACTCCCGATGAAAGCGGTACCGGGGACCGGTCCGGAACCGAAATACCTCTTGGATCTCTGGGAATTGAACCGCCTGATCCTACTGGATTCCGGCATTCTGCCATCGCACATTTCCGTAACGGACATCTGTACCGCCTGTAATTCAGAACGGCTCTTTTCCCACCGGGCGACCGGAGGAAAACGCGGGCTTTCGGCGGCAATGATCTTGCTGGAACCCTGATCATATTCCGCATTTTCAAATGACAGACGGCTTGAAAAAGCCGTCTTTTTAATGTATTATATAAGTAACTATGGAACCGATACGACTGAACAAATATTTAAGTGAGCACGGCATTGCCTCCCGGCGGGAAGCGGACCGGCTGATCGAAGAAGGCCGGGTGACCGTGAACGGGAAGACGGCCGAGGTCGGAACGCGCGTCACCGAGTTCGATACCGTGGCGGTGTCCGGAAAGACCGTCGAAAAGACGGCGCCGGAAAAGGCGGTCTATGCATTGAACAAGCCGCGCGGCGTCGTGACGACGACGAGACGGTTCAAGGGCGAGGAAAACGTGATCAGCATCCTCGGTCTGAAAGAATATGTGTACCCGGTGGGCCGGCTCGACAAGGATTCCGAGGGGTTATTGCTTCTCACGAACGACGGCGCATTGGCGAAGGAGATCACGACGGCCGGGCGCCATGAAAAAGAGTACGAAGTCACGGTCGAAAAGGAACTGACGCCGCACTTCCTCGAACGGATGGAGAAGGGCGTGTTCTTAAAGGAACTGAACCGGGAGACCATGAAGACCCGCGTGATGAAAACGGGGAAAAAGCGCTTCCGGATCGTGTTGAAGGAAGGCTTGAACCGGGAGATCCGGAGAATGTGCGAGACCCTCGGAAACCGGGTGGTGACGTTAAAACGGATCCGGATCATGAACGTCAGTCTAGGCGATCTGAAGACGGGGGAGTACCGGAAACTCAGCGAGGCGGAATACAGTGCGCTTCAGGAAGCGGCGAAACCGGGATCCGGGAAGCTGGCCAAAGAGAAGGAATCGTAATGGAAACGGATGCATTGTCCAGAATGAAGGAACTGGTCGCGTCGCTCGACGAAGCGGCCCGCGCCTATTATCAGGAAAGCCGGGAGATCATGCCGAACGAGCAATACGACCGGCTCTATGATGAATTGCTGAAACTGGAGCAGGAGACCGGCACGGTGCTCGCGGCCAGCCCGACGCACAAGGTCGGGTACGAGGTCCTTTCGGAACTGCCGAAGGAGCGCCACGAAAAGAAAGCGCTCTCCCTGGACAAAACGAAGGAAGTGGAGACGCTGCAGAATTTTCTCGGGAACGTTCGCGGCGTCCTGTCCTGGAAACTGGACGGCCTTACGGTCGTGCTGACGTATGAAAACGGCACGCTTCAGAAGGCCGTGACGCGGGGAAACGGTGAGTTCGGCGAAGTCGTGACCGGCAATGCCCGCGCCTTCCGGAACCTGCCCGTTTCTATCCCGTTCCGGGGGCGCCTCGTCCTTCGCGGCGAGGCCGTGATCCGCTATTCCGATTTCGAGCGGATGAACGCGGAATCGGACGACCAGTCCAAATATAAGAACCCGAGAAACCTGTCTTCCGGTTCAGTGCGGCAGCTCGACCCGAAGGTCACGGCCAAACGGTGCGTGAATCTCATTGCCTTCGCGCTCATCGAGGCGGAAGGCGTCGATTTCGGGAATTCCATGAACGAGCAGCTGAATTTTCTGGACCGCCAGGGATTCGAGACGGTGGAGCGTGTGATCGTGACGGCAGAAACCCTGCCGGCAGCCGTGCATGAATTCTCGGAGAAGATCAAGACGTACGACCTGCCGTCCGACGGGCTGGTGCTCGTGATGGACGACTTAAAATACGGGGAATCGCTCGGCACGACGGCGAAGTTCCCGAAGAACGCGATGGCGTTCAAATGGCGCGACGAGATGGCGGAAACGCATCTTTTGTCGATCGAGTGGAGCGCCTCGCGGACGGGGCTCATCAATCCGGTCGCCGTATTCGAGCCGGTCGAACTTGAGGGGACGACGGTCAGCCGCGCCTCCGCGCACAACATCTCCATCATGGAGGAACTCGAACTCGGCATCGGCGACACGATCCGCGTCTATAAGGCGAACATGATCATTCCGCAGATCGCGGAAAACCTGACGAGAAGCGGGCATATGCCGATCCCTTCCGCTTGTCCTGCCTGCGGCCGTCCGACGGTCGTCCGCAATGAAAACGGCGTTAAGACGCTGTTCTGCGAAAACCCGGACTGCGGCGCAAAGCAGATCAAGCTGTTTGCGCAGCTCGTCAGCCGGAACGCATTGAACATCGAGGGGCTGTCGGAAGCGACGCTGGAGAAGTTCATTGACCGCGGGTTCATCCGCACGCCGGGCGATCTGTTCCGGCTGCGCTCGCACGAGGCGGAGATCACGACGATGGAGGGCTTCGGCCGGAAATCCTTCGAGAATCTCGTCGCCGCGACGGACAAGGCGCGCGAGACTACGCTTGCGAGGGTGCTGTTCGGGATCGGGATCCCCGGCATCGGCGTCGCCGGCGGGAAGCTTCTGGAATCCTCGTTCGGCGGGGACCTGGAAACACTCCGGAATGCTTCCGAAGAGGAACTTGCCGCGATCGAAAACATCGGCGAAGTGACGGCGCGAGACATCCGGGCTTACTTCAATGATCCGCTGAAAAGGGCTTTTCTCGAAGACCTGCTCTCGGAGATCACGCTCGTTCGCGAAAACCGCACCGTCTCTACGACGCTGGAAGGCAAGGTCTTCGTCGTGACCGGCAGCGTGGAGCAGTTTAAGAATCGCGACGAACTGAAGGAATACATTGAGGCGCGGGGCGGAAAGGTCACCGGCTCCGTGACTTCGAAAACGGATTTTCTCATCAACAATGACACGCTGTCGAATTCCACGAAGAACAAGACGGCGAAGCAGCTCGGAATTCCGATCATTTCGGAAGAGGACTTCCTGAAACTCAGCGGGGACCGGTAAGATCCCCGGAGACGGGACAGAAAGAGAGGGAACCATGTACAAATGCCCGGGATGCGGAGCGGCGCTCCGCTTTGACCCGAAATCGCAGATGCTGCTCTGCGATCATTGCCGTACGACGCTTTCACCCAAAAGCGAGGAACTGACGCATCTTATTCAGTCGATCGGACAGAACGCGGTCGGGGAAGTCCCCGGACAGGACGGAAAGATCCAGACGATCGTCTACACCTGTCCGAACTGCGGCGGCACGATCCTGTCCACGGATGCGACGGCGGCGACGTTCTGCAATTACTGCGACGCCTCGGTGCTTCTGGAAGGGCGGCTCGAACTCGAAGAGGCGCCGGACGTGATCATTCCGTTCCACATGGACAAGGAAGACTGCAAGGCCGCATACAAACGGCTGCTCGGGAAGGCGTTGTTCGCGCCGAGTTATTTGAAGCGCGACGAGGAGATCGAGAAGTTCCGCGGCATTTACATGCCGTACTGGATCTATTCGTTCTTCGCCGAAGGCCCGACCCACGGCGACGGACAGACTTCCTACCGGTCCGGCAATTACATCATCACGGAACACTACCGGGTCCACCGGGACATCCGTTCCGTTTACGACGGATTGAGCTACGACGCGTCCTCCGATTTCTCGGACGTATTAAGTGAAGCCATTTCGCCGTTCCGTTCGATGGAGGCGGAACCGTTCCGGCCGAGTTACATGAGCGGCTTTTATGCGGACGTCAGCGACGTGGATCAGGACGTGTACGAGCCGGATGCGGAAGTGATCGTCCGGGACTATATGTCCGGAGAAACGGTCAGTCATCGTGCCTATTCCTCGCACGGCGTTTCGGCTTCGTCGGTTTCCCCGTCGATTCCCGTCGCTTCCATGCCGAAGCGGAAGGGGTACTTTCCGGTCTGGTTCCTGGCCAACCGGGTCCCGGGACGGGACCGGATCGTGTATGCGATCGTGAACGGTGAAACCGGAAAGATCGCGGCGGACCTTCCGGTCGCGTTCTGGAAATACATTCTGGCCGCAGTGCTTCTTTCGGTGCCGCTTTTCTTCATGCTCAATGCGTGGCTGACCCTGACGCCGTCTGCGGCGCTCATTGCCACGATCGTCATCTCTGCGATCATGCTGTTCGTTTTGAATCACCGGTTCTCGAAAACCTTTGAGCGGCAGAGCGGCATTGACAAGGGCGTGGCGAACAAACTGAGCAAGCAGCAGCCGCCGCCGGTGGCGGCGGATTCGCTCGAGGAAGCGAAAGCGAAAGTCAAGGCGGAAGAGAAGAAAAATACCGGAAAGGGCTGTCTGACAGCGATCTTTTGGGTCATGTTCGGCATTGGTCTGTTCCTTCTGTTCGGCTTTTTGAGCGACCGCGGAGTGAACGGCCAGCTGGCGCTTTACATCGTCGCCGGGATCGCGATCGTGGCGGCGGTCATTTACTGGTCGATCACCGGCGCCCGGGAGAAAAAGAAGAAGGCCGGGTTGCCGAACGCACCGGTGTCGAGCCGGATGAAGTATCTCATCAAGCCGATCATCGGCATTGTCGCGGCCGTGCTGGTGCTCATCATCAAACCGGTGAGCGACGTCTGGTATTACGGTGCGGCGGTGCTTTCCGAACTCCTGGTGATCTGGTGCGCCTTTGACGCCGTTTCCTTGCACAACCGGGGGACGACGCGGCCGCTTCCTCAGTTCAATAAGAGAGGAGGGTACGGAAAATGAAAAAATCACGGTTTTTCCTGATCCCGCTTCTTTTGATCGTCCTCCTGCTCCCGCTGTTCGGGGTAACGGTATCGGCGGCAGAGGACACGTCTTACCGGATCGTCATTGAAGACGATGCGGACCTTCTGCAGAGCGGTGAAGAAAGCCTGCTGCTCGAAAAGATGGCGCCGGTCACACAGTATGCGAACGTCGCGTTCCATACGGTGCCGAAGGGCGGTGACCCCTATGCGACCGTGGAGGATTATGCGGAGGCCTATTTTGCAAGGACCTTCGGCTCGGGGCAGAACGGCGTCGTGTTCATCATTGACATGGACATTCGGAAGGTCTGCGTCTGGTCGGACGGCAGGGCGTACCGCACGATCACCAAGGGCCGCGCAAATACGATCACGGACAACATCTACCGTTATGCGACCGACGGACGGTACTTTGACTGCGCCGCCGAAGCGTTCAGCGAGATCTACACGATCCTGGACGGCGGACGGATCGCGGAGCCGATGAAGATCGTGAGCAACGTCCTGCTCGCGGCCGCATTGGCATTCCTCATCATGTTTCTCGTCGTTCAAAGCGTTTCCGGATTGAAGAAGCCGACGGCGGAGGAATGGAAGGCGTCCTCGTTTACGGTATTTGAAGCCGCCGAGCCGACCGTGGAACATACCGGCACGACGCGGCGCTACGATCCGCCCTCGAGTTCGAGCGGAGGCGGCGGACATTCCGGCGGCGGAGGTGGCGGCGGCCACTCCGGCGGAGGCGGGAGCCACAGTTTCTGACGGGAGATTTTTATGCCGCTTTTCTGCGGAATTACTTGACGGAACGGTAGTCATGGAGTAAAATAGGCCTGTTCTGTTCTTGAAGAACAGCCGCGAAAGAGGGAGTATGTTAGACATTAAGTTTGTACGGGAAAACCCGGAGATCGTAAAAGAAAACATTCGGAAGAAGTTCCAGGACTCGAAGCTGCCGCTGGTCGACGAGGTCATTGCCCTCGACAAGCGGAACCGCGAGATCAAGCAGGAGGTCGAAGACCTTCGTGCGAAGCGCAATAAGACTTCGAAGATGATCGGCGCCCTGATGGCGCAGGGAAAACGCGAGGAAGCCGAGGAGATCAAGGCGGAGATCGCGAAGGAAGGCGCCCGGATCGACGAGCTCAGTGCGGAAGAAAAGCAGGTGGAAGAGGATCTCCTGAAGAAGATGATGGTGATCCCGAACATCATCGATCCATCCGTGCCGGTCGGCAAGGACGACAGCGAAAACGTGGAAGTCGAGCGTTTCGGCGAGCCGAAGGTGCCGGAGTTTGAGATCCCGTATCATACGGCGATCATGGAAAGCTTCGACGGCATCGACCTCGACGCTGCGGGCCGTGTCGCCGGTAACGGCTTCTATTACCTGATGGGCGACATTGCGCGCCTGCATTCGGCTGTGATCTCTTATGCGCGCGATTTCATGATCGATCGCGGGTTCACCTACTGCGTGCCCCCGTTCATGATCCGCTCGAATGTCGTGACCGGCGTCATGAGCTTCGCGGAAATGGACGCCATGATGTATAAAATCGAGGGAGAGGATCTCTTCCTCATCGGCACGTCCGAGCACTCCATGATCGGCAAGTTCATTGACCAGATGATCCCCGAGGAGAAACTGCCTTACACCCTGACGTCGTATTCGCCTTGCTTCCGGAAGGAAAAAGGCGCGCACGGCATCGAGGAGCGCGGCGTGTACCGGATCCACCAGTTCGAAAATCAGGAGATGATCGTGGTCTGCAAGCCCGAAGACTCCATGAAGTGGTACGAGCAGATGTGGCGCTGGAGCTTGGAACTTTTCCGCAGCCTGGACATCCCCGTGCGCCAGCTGTAATGCTGCAGCGTCGACCTGGCCGAC
>JAEEIV010000024.1 GCA_016281555.1 Lachnospiraceae bacterium
ATCGGATTCGTTGACGATTTTCTGAAGATCAGAAAGCACCAGTCGGAAGGGTTCAAACCGCTGCAGAAACTGCTTTGCCAGATCGCCCTTTCGGCCGGATTCGCGGTTTACTGCTACTTCACGCATTCCATCGGAGACGGCGTCATCATGCCGTTCACGGGCGGAAAAGTCTGGAACATGGGTTGGCTGTATTTTCCGTTCGTGCTCATCGCGCTTCTCGGCACCGACAACGGCACGAACTTAACGGACGGGATCGACGGGCTGCTCGCTTCGGTCACGGTCGTGGTCGCCTTTTTCCTGATGACGCTCGGCTTCAGGACCGGGAGCGGCATTGAGGTGCCTTCTCTTGCAGCCGCGGGTGCATTGCTCGGTTATCTGCTTTACAACGCGCATCCCGCGAAATTGTTCATGGGCGACACCGGTTCGCTTGCGATCGGCGGCCTCGTATCGGGCGCCGCGATCGTTTCCAAATCGGGCTGGTTCATCCTTTTGTTCGGATTCGTGTACGTCATCGAGGTCGTCTCGGACATCCTTCAGGTCGGTTATTTCAAGCTGACGCACGGAAAACGGATCTTCAAGATGGCCCCGATCCATCATCACTTTGAAAAATGCGGCATGACGGAGACGCAGGTCGTGACGATGTTCACGCTCGTCACGCTGTTTGCTTCGGCATTGGCCTACGCAGCGTTTTAGGAGAACGGAAGACGGCAATGAAGAGAAAATATCTCGTCGCCGGACTCGGCAGGTCCGGGATCGAAAGCGCGAATCTTCTTCTCGGGAAAGGAGAGGAGGTCGTCCTGTACGACGGCAATGAAGCGCTTGACAGTAATGAAATTGCGAAAAAACTCACCGGGCCGGCGAAGATCCTGCTCGGGGATCTTCCGGACGTCAGTACGCTTTCCCTGACGGACGCCGTCATAAGTCCCGGCATTTCTCCGGAACTTCCGTTCGTACTGGCGCTGAAAGACGCGGGCGTCCGCATCCTCTCCGAAATCGAACTTGCCTACGGGTACGAGCAGGGCACGGTCATCGGCATTACCGGAACGAACGGAAAAACGACGACGACTTCCTTGGTCCATGCGATCATGAAGGCGTGGAAGGGAGAAAAGCTGGCGTTCGTTGCCGGAAACATCGGCATTCCCTATGCGAAGGAAGTGCTGAAAACGTCGGCGGGATCCGTGACGACGCTGGAACTGTCCTCATTCCAGTTAGAGACGGTGGATTCGTTCCACGCGTCCGTTGCGGCGATCCTGAACATCACGCCGGATCATCTGAACCGGCACCATACGATGGAGGCGTACGCCGCCGCGAAATATGAGATCGTGAAGAACGCACGGCCGGGGGACGTCCTCGTTCTGAATCATGACGATGAGCGGCTTCGCGTCTTCGGATCGGAGAAACGGGCGGCGCAAACGGTCTGGTTCTCGGGAAGCACGCCGTTGGAAAACGGGTATTACCTGAAGGGAGACGAACTGATCTCCGCAGTGGACGGCACGGAAACGGTCCGGCTCCGTACGGACGAAACGACGCTCGTCGGACGCTGCAATTATGAGAACATCCTGGCGGCAATGGCGATCGCCGACGCGGCCGGCGTTCCTGCGGAAGTGACCCGGCAGGCGATCGTCGATTTTCGCGCCGTGTCTCACAGGATCGAGTATACGGCGACCGTGAAAGGCGTCCGCTATTACGACGATTCCAAGGGGACGAACGTGGATGCGGCGATCCAGGGGATCCGCGCCATGACCGGACCGACCGTTCTCATCGGCGGCGGCTATGACAAAGGGTCGGAATTCGACGACTGGATCGAAGCGTTCGACGGAAAAGTGAAACTATTGCTCCTTCTCGGACAGACGGCGGAAAAGATCAGGGAAACCGCGCTGAAGCACGGCTTCACGGACGTACGTCTCGTATCTTCGATGGAGGAAGCCGTAAAAACTGCTTCTGAAGAAGCAAAGCCGGGCGATGCGGTGCTTTTGTCCCCCGCGTGCGCCAGCTGGGGAATGTTCAGGGATTACGAGGAACGGGGAGACTTGTTCAAGTCGCTCGTTCACCGGATGGAAACCCATGAAGAATAAGGCGAAAAAGGGAAAAAGGAAAAGGAATCTTTCGTGGATCTTCGTTCCTGCGGCGATCTTGATCCTTCTGATCGCGCTTTCCGTGTTTCTTTACGTGATGAAGGTCGAACGGATCGAAGTGACGGGGAATTATTACGCGGACAGGGCTACCGTGGAGAAACTCGTGTTCTGTTCCGAAGATGACTACCGCCTGTACCGGGTCCTGCTCAGGCAGTTTTTCGGCACGGAAGAGAGCGATGTGTTTTCGGACGTGAAAGTGAAACTGACCGGGATCCAGTCGGCCGTGATCACGGTCCGGGAGACGGAAGCGGCGGCCATGATGAAACTCGGGGACACGAACGTTTTCCTGAACAAAAACGGCATTGTCCTCGGGGAAGGGGCAGGAAATCTCGACCGTCTGATGGACGTACAGGGGTTTACCGTGCTTTCCGTGACGGAGATGGAGCCGATCGGCGTCAATGACCGGGATAGTCTGCTCGATGCCATTCAGGTGGCCATGGCGCTCACCAAGGAAGGCGTGCCGGCAGAGTTCGTCCTGTATGCCGGGAACGGAACGTTTCAGACCGGGATCGGCGACGTGACGGTGCTGCTCGGCACGAAGGAGCACATGGCGGAGAAGGCGGCGGAACTGGCCGGCCAGATCAGCGCGTACCGGTCGCTTTCGGGGATCATGCATCTCGAAAACTTTTCCGAGGAGAACCGGAAAAACGGCTTTTATTTTGAGGTGGTTCCCAAAGAGGGGTCCTGACGTCACGGCAGGGAAATCGACGGATCTTTTGTGAAGATCCGCCTTTTTTCCATTCAAATATGAAATATCTATTGACTTTTTCGGTCGCTTTCGTGTATATTCTTATGTACGTGTAAAGCGCAGTATTATCAGGTTAGGAGGATATGACCTTGTTGAAAGAAATAAATATGCCGCAGAACGACAGCGGCGCGCGCATCGTGGTCATCGGCGTCGGCGGCGCTGGCAATAACGCAGTCAACCGCATGGTGGACGAGAATCTGGAAGGCGTGGAATTCGTCGGACTGAATACGGATAAGCAGGCCCTGCTTCTTTGCAAGGCGCCCAGAACCGTGCAGATCGGCGAGAAGCTGACGAAAGGACTCGGATGCGGCGCGGATCCCGAAAAAGGACAGAAAGCGGCGGAAGAGAGTTCTGAGGAACTGTCCTCCATCATCAAAGGTGCGGACATGGTCGTGGTGACCTGCGGCATGGGCGGCGGCACCGGTACCGGCGCGGCGCCCGTGGTGGCGAAGCTTTCGAAGGATATGGACATCCTGACGGTCGGCGTCGTGACGAAGCCGTTCACCTTTGAAGGAAAGCAGCGCGCGGTGAATGCCGAGGAAGGCATTTCGAAGCTGAAGGAAGTCGTGGACGCGCTCATCGTGATCCCGAATGACAAACTGCTCCAGATCGTGGACCGCAGAACCAGCATGCCGGAAGCACTGAAGAAGGCCGATGAGGTCCTGCAGCAGTCCGTACGCGGCATCACTGACATCATCCACGAGCAGGCGCTCATCAATACCGACTTTGCGGACGTGGAAACGGTCATGAAGGACAAGGGCCTCTGCCATATCGGCATCGGCTCCGCATCCGGTGACGACAAGTGTGCGGAAGCGATGAAGATCGCGATCTCGAGTCCGCTTCTGGAGACCACCATCGAAGGCGCGAGCCACGTGCTCGTTCATATTTCCGGCGACTTCAGCCTGATCGAGGCGAACGAAGCGGTCGAATACATCCGTCAGATGGCGGATCCGAACGTGAACCTGATCTTCGGTTCCGCATACCGTGAGAACGCGGAAGACGAAGTGACGATCACCGTCATTGCGACCGGCGTAAAGGATGCGGTCAGCGGCGGACGGAACGTGAGACCGCAGCGGACGGAAACCAAGGAAAAGAGTCAGAACAAGAGTCTGATGGACATGATCGGACAGGGCGCAAAGATTTCCGCAGAGCAGAAGGAAAAGCCCGTTTCTCCGTTCAATACCTTCCAGGAAAAGCCGAAACGCGAAGAACCTTCGATCAAGATTCCGGATTTTCTGATGAAACCCAATAACCGCTGATCATAAGGCAAGGGCCCGGGGTTCCCGGGTCCTTTTTCAAATGCAAAACGGCAATGAAGAAGAATCAGGTGTTTCGATATGTGGCGAGATCCGTCGGAGGGCTTCTCCTGTTCGCGGGGGGAGCGCTTTCGTCGGCACGGGGGAGCTTACCGGTAAGCTGCCTCCTTTTTCTCGTGCTCGCCGTTCTGGAGTGCGCGCTCGTTTATTCGGAGACCCGGAAACTGTTCGATCTTCGGATCCTCATGAGTTTTTCCTGGTGCACCGGCATTGCGCTCACCTCCTTAAAACTGACGGATCTTTCTTCCCCGTTCGGCGTAAAAACCTGGTTCGTGCTCGGCGGATTCTATTTCGCGTTTCTCTTCGCATACGACCTTCTGGTGTTTCTGCTTCGAAAGAAAGAAGCGGATCCTGCCGCTTCTCAGGAAAGACGGATGGACGTCCCCGGAACCGCGTCGGCGAAGCGGGCGTTTTTCCTGGTCATTGCCGTCGCGGTCCTGTCCGTCGGAGCGTTTCTCGTCGAGGCCGTGAAGTTCCGTTTCCAGTTTCCGATCCTCGTTTCCGGAAAGCCCCACGCCTACACGGATTTCCACATTTCCGGCGTTCATTATTTCGTCGTTTCGTGTGTGTTCGTGCCGGCGCTTACCGTCTATTATCTTTTCCTGGAGAGGCCGAAACTCTGGCAGGCCCTGATCCTGTTCCTCGTCAATGCCGCCGCGCTTTCCGTGCCGGTTTTGCTTCTTTCCAAGCTCTATCTGGTGCTGTTTTTCGTCTTCCCATTCATCGTGTTTTTGCTTCTGCAGAAAAAACTGAAGCGTTGGAAACTGCTTCTCATCGTGGCCGGGATCGTGCTCATCAGCGCAGCCGTGTTCGTGTTTCTGGTCAGCAGGAGGCAATACCCCGCAGGCTATCTGCAGTCGGTATTTCAGTTTAAGGACGGATCGGTCCCGGTCGCTGTGCAGTACCCTTACGTGTACGTCACGAACAATTATGAGAATCTGAATCTTCTCGTGGAATCGGGCGACGTTCCGACCTACGGACTCAGGCAGCTGTTCCCGGTGTTTGCATTGACCGGACTGAAATTTCGGCCGGAGATCGCCTCCCTCCTTCAGTTCCCGGTGCACAATACCGTCGAGGAACTGACAACGGTCAGCATCGTGTACGACGCGTTCGGTGATTTCGGCAGTGCGGGCGTCATCGTATTCGGCATGCTGCTCGGGGTGCTGGCGTATTTCCTGACGAAACAGATCGCCGGGGAAAAGAAGATCTTTACCGTGCTTCTTTATATGCAGGTCGCCGTGTATTTCGGCCTGTCGTTCTTCGCGGCCTGGTTTTCGAATCCGACGACATGGTTCTGGTTTGCGCTGACGGTCGTGTTCGGCCTCGTCCTCCGGAAGAAAGGAGAACATCTATGGTAAAACAGGAAGTTTTGGAATCGTTTCTTTCGGATCTGGCCTCGAAAAGGCCGGTACCGGGCGGAGGCGGCGCTTCCGGCGTCGCGGGGGCTCTCGGGACAGCATTGTCATTGATGGTGATCTCGCTGACCGTCGGAAAGAAGAAATACCGGGCCTGTGAGGAAGAACTGACTGCGATCCGGGACCGGCTGGAAGAGCTGAAAGAACAGTTCCTTACGTTGGCGGACCGGGACGAAGAGGTCTTCCTGCCGCTTTCGAAAGCCTATTCGTTGCCGAAGGACACGGCGAAAGAAGAGGCGTACCGGAAAAAGGTGATGGGCGAGGCCTTAAAAGCGGCGACCGAAGTGCCGCTCACGACCATGGAGACGGCCGTCGAGGCCCTGAAACTCACGAAAACCGTGGCGGAGAAAGGATCGAAACTTGCGATCTCGGATGCGGGATGCGCGGCCTCCTTCTTAAATACCGCGCTGGTCGGCGCGTCCTATAACGTGGTCATTAACGTAAACAGCATGGAAGAAGGCGAAGAGAAGGAGACGTATAAAACGCGTTCCGGATCACTGCTTGCGGAGGGCAATGAACTTTCCGCTATGATCCGCGAGACCGTCCTCGAACGCCTGAACTGATTGATATGCCGTCGGACAACATCGGAAAGGCAGAACGGAAGACATGAAGGCAGAAATACTGAAAGGCGCGCCGGCTTCGGCTGCGCTGCTTGAACAAATGAAACGTCGGCCGGAAGGGGACAGACCCCTCAAACTGGCCCTCATCGGGACGGAAGGCGATCCGTCTCTTGGTTCCTATGCGAAGAGCATCCGCAAGATGGCAGAAGAGGTGTGCGTCGACTTTCAGTTCAGACTCTTTCCGGAAGACGTTTCCGAGGAGACGTTTCTCGAGGCCGTGCGGTCCGCCAATGAAGATCCGGAAACGGACGGCGTTCTGCTTTCCATGCCGCTCCCGAAACGGTTTTCCTTTGAAAAGATCCAGACCGTGATGAAGCCGGAAAAGGACGTGGACGGCATCTCGCTTGTGAACCGGGCGCTGCTGTACGAAGGACTTCCCTGTCAGTATCCCTGCACGGCTGAGGCGGTGTTCGCTTTTCTGGAGTATTATAAGATCCGGCTGTCCGGAAAGAGAGCGGTGGTCGTCGGGCGTTCGCCGGTCGTCGGCCGTCCGGTCGCCATGGGCTTGCTCGCCCGGGACGCCACGGTCACGGTCTGCCATACCAAGACGAAGAAACTCCACGAGATCACGAGAGAAGCGGACGTTCTCATCACCGCGACCGGCTGTCCCGGCCTCATCCGGAAAAAGCACGTGAAACCGGGCGCCGTGGTCATTGACCTCGGCATGGCGGCAGGAGAAAACGGAAAAATCGTCGGTGACGTGGACGTGAAAGGCGTGTCGGAGGTCGCTTCGAAGATCGCGCCGTCGATCGGCGGAGTCGGCGTTCTGACGACGGCGATCCTGCTTGAGCATACGCTGAACGGCGCAGAGAGAATGAAGAAATAAAAAAACTGCGGGACCGCCGGAAACACCGGGATCCCGCAATTGTTTTTTACGGAATGGTTGTTATTTTACGCCCGTGGAGCCGAACCCTCCGCGGTTTTTTTTGTCGAGTCGGTCAACTTCCTGAAAGACCAGAGTCGGCTGGTGCTCAAAGATACGGAACTGGCAGATCCGGTCATTGACGTGGATCACGGTGTCGCGGACCGCATAGGCGGGGAAAAACCATTGATCGTCGTCTCCGGAGTAGGATTCGTCGACGATCCCGTAACTGTTCGCCTGCAGGATGCCGAAGTTTTTGAACGTCGAACTCCGCGGCACGACGTGCGCCTCATACCCTTTCGGAAGTTTCATTCCGACGCCGAGCGGGATGAGTTTCATTTCTCCCTGCTTCAGTACGGTTTCTTCCGCACACCGCAGATCGATCCAGTCGGATTTCCCGCCGATGTAGGAGAGCGGCTCGATCTCTTTGGAAAAGTATTTGATTTCGATCGTCTGTTTCATGGGATCACCGGAATTATAGTTTCACGCCGTTCTTTTCGAGCAATGCCCGCGCGCTTTCCACCGAATCCGTGCCCGTCGGGTTCTTCACCGGGGCGAATTCCTTTTCTCTGACGATCTCGTAGGGGAGGCAGCTGCCCATCAGTTCGATCATGTCGAGCACGAGCAGTTCGTACTTGTTTCCGTTCGGCTCTTCCGGATGCACGGGTTCGCCTTTTTCATTCACGTACGGGATCTTCTTTTTCGCGATGTGGACCGGCATCTTCTTTGCAAAGACTTCCTCCAGTTTTGACACCTTGAAAAGATAGTTCAGGATCACGCCGAAATTGTAGAGAAGATCGCCGTTTTCGTCGCGGAGCGTCTTCATTTCTTCCGTGATCTCGTAGTATTCCACGATGGAGGGATGACCGTTCTTCGTGCAGATGACGCCGACGCGTTCCGTGGGATTCGCCTTCCGGATGACCTTGGCTCCGACGTCCGCGCCGGAAAGGACCGTCGCGCCGACGAAGGCGGGGGCGTTGATCCTTTGCAGCACGTTATCGACCGCAAAGCAGGAGAGGTATTCCACGCCGTTTTCAAAGAGAAGACGGTCAAGACCGGACTTCTTCAGCGAATGATA
>JAEEIV010000025.1 GCA_016281555.1 Lachnospiraceae bacterium
ATCGACGTGACGATCCCGGCAGCCCCCGCGGAGACCGGAAACCTGCACCCCGTGACGATCGTCACGAACGAACTCATCGACATTTTCTCGTCGATGGGCTTCGAGGTGTTCGAAGGCACCGAGATCGAGACCGATCACTACAATTTCACGGCATTGAATACGCCGGACGACCATCCGGCGCGCGACATGCAGGACACGTTCTATCTGACGGACCGATTCCTCTTGAGAACGCAGACGTCCGCAGGCCAGATCCACGTCATGGAAGCGAAGAAGCCGCCGATCAAGATCGTCTCCCCGGGCAAGGTGTTCCGCTCGGACGACGACGCGACGCATTCGCCGATGTTCACGCAGATGGAAGGTCTCGTCGTCGACAAGGGCATTACGCTATCCGACCTGCAGGGCATGCTGAACGAACTCGTCGGAAAGATCTTCGGCGAAGGCACGACGACCAGGCTTCGTCCGTCTTATTTCCCGTTCACGGAGCCGTCCGTCGAGGTCGACGTCAGCTGCTTCCAGTGCCACGGCAAGGGCTGCAAGCTCTGCAAGGGCACGGGCTGGATCGAAGTGCTCGGTGCGGGCGTCGTGAACCACCGCGTGCTGGAAGGCTGCGGCATTGACACGGACGACTATTCCGGTTTCGCGTTCGGCGTCGGGCTGGAGCGCATTGCCATGCTGAAATACGGCTATAACAATATCAAGCTGCTGTTCGAGTCCGATTTGCGGGTTTTGAAACAGATTCACGGATGAGAAGGACCGCCGATGACGAAGTCGTTATCACGATTGATTCTGGTTGCAGTGGCAGCAACGGTAATCGTTGCTGTGGTGCTGTTCACAGTGCTGATAAGGAAGGCGGATACTGAAGAAGAAAAAGTGGAAAACACATATACCGAGGTTGAACAGAGGCGGTTGGAGGAGTTGAGAAAACTGGCGCCGGAATACTTTGAACTGGATACGTCGGAAGGTCTGAGCGTGCATGTGGGAATCACTTCACCGGATGCTTACAAGTGTATAATTACTTCGGGCGCCGGAAATAAATATACACTATATGACCTTTTGCTGTCAGTCGAGGATACAGAACTGATTTTGTCGTTGTATCAATTGCCGGATTCAGAGATCATGTTGCATGCGACTCGATATATAGGATCCAGTCAAGCTTATAGCACCGATATGATCCGTACAAAACTAAGTAAACTGTTTAATAAAAACTATAAGCTCGGGGAAGATTCTTCGATGAAAACAGACTACTCTGAAGAGGAGACGGCAGCAGGGAAAAAGAGAATGCAAGAAAGATTGAAGATAATGGAGGGGAAGGAATAAAGTGTTAGTTCCGCTTAGTTGGTTAAAAGAATACGTGGACATTCCGGTGACGCCGGAAGTATTGGAAGAGAAGCTGTTCTCCGCCGGGTTTGAGGTCGAGGAGCGCTACCAGATCGGCAAGGACATCTCTAAAGTGGTCGTTGGTCTCGTGGAAAGCTGCGAGAAGATCCCCGACACGCACCTGTCGTTGTGTCAGGTGAATGCAGGCTCTTACGGCACGTTCCAGGTCTGCTGCGGCGCGGACAATGTATGCGCGGGCGGGAAGTTCCCGCTGGCCCTGGTCGGCGCGACGGTCGTGAAGACCGCGAAGGATCACGTCACCGTGGAAGGCATTGCGACGATCGAAGCCGGAAAACTTCGCGGCTACGATTCGTTCGGCATGCTCTGCTCAGGCGTGGAACTCGGCCTCACGGAAGATCTGTATCCCGGCGCGGGATACAACGGCCTGCTTGTGCTCCCGGAAGACGCAGAGCCGGGTGCGGACGTCAAGGAACTCACGGGTTTGAACGAATGGATCTTTGACGTGGCGCTCACCGCGAACCGGCCGGATTGCCAGGGCATCTTCGGTCTCGCGAGAGAAGTCGCGGCAGCGCTCGGGACGAAACTGCACGAGCCGGACCTTTCCTACTCGGAAACGCCGGTCACAAAGGAAGGTTTTTCGGTCACGGTGGAAGCTGGTGACCTTTGCCCGCGCTACATCGGGCATTACGTGTACGACGTCGAAGTGAAGGAATCTCCGGCGTGGATGAAGCGGCGCTTATCGCTCGTCGGCATCCGGCCGATCTCGAATATCGTCGACATCACGAACTACGTTCTGAAGGAACTCGGACAGCCGATGCACGCCTTCGACGAGAGCTATCTCGCGGGCGGAAAGATCATTGTCCGGAGAGCGCGGGACGGCGAAAAAATCGTGACGCTTGACGAGAAGGAATTCGCATTGACGAATGAGAATCTCGTGATCTGCGACGCCGAAAAGCCGGTGGCGCTGGCGGGCGTCATGGGCGGCCTCAATTCGGAGATCATCGAGTCGACGAAGGGCGTCGTTTATGAAGCGGCAAAGTTCGCCCGGGACTCTATCCGGAAGACTTCCCGTGCACTTGGCCAGTCTTCGGACTCCAGCGCGGTCTTTTCGAAGGGCGTCAATGAATATACGACGGTCATGGCGATGAAGCGCGCCCTGAACTTAACGGAAGCGCTCGGCGCGGGCAAGATCTCCTCGACGCACGCGGACGTGAACACGGGCAATTCGATCCTGCCGAGAGAAATGAAGGCGAGCGTGAAGAAAGTGAACGGCGTGCTCGGCATCACGGTGCCGGACGAGGCGATCACGGACATTCTTTCGAGGCTCGGCTTCGCACCGGTCCTCGCTGGCGACGAGCTTACGATCCAGGTGCCGGCGTACCGGGAAGACATGGATTCCTATCCGGACATTGCCGAGGAAGTGATCCGGCTGTACGGGTACGATCACGTGATCCCGACGTTCCTGCCGACTGCGGCAGTGACGAGCGGCGGACGGACGGTCCGTCAGGCGGGCGAACTGAAACTGAAGCGGGCGCTTGCGGCCGCGGGCGCGTACGAA
>JAEEIV010000026.1 GCA_016281555.1 Lachnospiraceae bacterium
ATGCGGCACTTTCCGTCTTCCTGTTTGAAGTAATAGCCGAGAAAACGGCCGATCTTATACGCGTGTTCCGCTGTGAGGTCGACGCCCGCTTCGCCGCGGAAGCCGTCGGTTCCGAAATATTTGCCCATGGTCAGATTCCTTTCTTCCGGAGTTCAGAGGTTCGCTTATTTCGAGAGTTGCGCAGCCGCTTCGTAGTCCATGTAGATCGTGACGGACGGGTGGAGCTGGAGGACGGAGGCGGGAACGTGTTCGGTGACGGGGCCTTCGAGGACCTCCTTCATGATCGGGGCCTTCTTCGGGCCGGTCGCCATGAGGATGATCGACTTCGCGTTCATGACGGTCTTCACGCCCATCGTGACGGCGTGGGTCGGGACTTCGTCGATCCCGCCCGCGAAGAGGCGGGAGTTCGCCTTGCGGGTCGATTCGGTGAGCTCGACCATATGGGTCAGCGAGCCGAACGGGGTGTCGGGCTCGTTGAAGCCGATGTGGCCGTTCTCGCCGATGCCGAGCAGCTGGAGGTCGATGCCGCCGGCCGCTTCGATCGCCTTGTCGTAGGCGGCGACGGCCGCGGCGGAGGTGTCGATCCCGGACGGAACGAACGTCTTCGCCTTATCGATGTCGATGTGGTTGAAGAGGTTCTCGTTCATAAAGTAGCGGTAGGACTGGTCGTGGCTTCCGTCAAGGCCGACGTACTCGTCGAGGTTGAAGGAGGTCACGTCCTTGTAGGAGATCCAGCCTTCCTTGCAGAGCTTCACGAGCTCCGCGTACAGATCGAGCGGCGTCGAGCCGGTGGCATGGCCGAGGACGGCGTTCGGCTTCTTCGCGAGCAGCTCGATGTACTGTTTCGCGGCAAGTTTGGCGATGTTCTCTCTCGAATCGATGATGACTTTCATAATGTTGTTCCTTTCTTTTACGTCCGGTGTATGGATCAAGGTGTTTTGAACGGTGTAATTGGTATCTTTTGACAATCGTTTTGCTTTTTTTGTCAATCCACAAGGTATGGTATCACACGCTTCCGGAAAACGCAAGCCATTCCGTGCAGTTTTCTTTTCGCTCGCATGCTTTTTCATACTTCTGTCACCGTTCCGCGATTCTTCATCGACCGGCAGGTTTACGATTCGGTTTACAAAACCTCTTGACTTGGTTTACGATACGGTTTACAATATCCTCGAGGTGAATTTCATGAACGTGACCGAGCTGCTTAAAAGCAAAACGTATTACACCCTGACCGACCTCCGCTACAATGCGAAAGTCGGCGCGAATCTGTCCTCCGCCGAACTGACGGAACTGCTGGACGAAAAGGACCGGCTTGCGGGCGAAGACGCGGACGCATTCTTCCGCACGTTCCTCGAACCGTTCAATTCCAAGCACATCTTCTTCGTCCGCCACCCGGAGCTGATCGATCTCCACGGCGAGTACCTCGATCTCGTCAACGCGGACGACGTATTCGACAGCAACTTCGAAGAGATGCGGCGCGCACGGATCTACTCGGAGGTGGAAGGCAGTCTGAACATTGAAGGCTATAACAGCACCCGCGTCCTGTTCGACCGCCTCCTCGCCGGGAAGAAACCCGAAAACCGCAACGAGACGATCATTCGCAACATGGCCGACGGGATCGCCTTTACGGAAGCCGCGCCGCCGTTCACCGTCGATGAGTTCTTCCGTCTGTACAGCATTCTTTCGCGCGATTGTCTCGAGGAGAACCAACGGTTGCGGGAGGGTGAACGCTACCGCTACGACGCCGTTTATATTGCGGATTACAACGGTGCCCCTGTTTCGGATATTCCCCGTCTGATGGACAGCCTCTTCTCGTTCGTGAACGATAACCTTAAGAACCCGGACCCGCTCGTCCGTTTCCTCCTTCCCCACATTGCTCATTACTACGTCGTATACGTCCATCCGTACTTTGACTGCAACGGCCGGATGGCGCGGATGACGTCGCTCTGGGTCGCGAACCTCGCCGGCGGCGGAAATGCGCCGTATTTCATCAGCGAGGCCATCAACGACCGGAAACGCGAGTATTACCGTGCCTTGAGCCGTACACGCGACGCGCGGAACGACCTGACCTATTTCCTGCTCTACATTCTTCAGGTTTCCGTCCGCTACGCGCTCTGTTACCGCCGGCTCAACGAGATCCGCGACCGTCTTGCCGCGTCCGGCGACTCGCTCTCGGGAACAGAACTGAACTATCTGAAGCGCATCCTTCTCAGTGCGGATGACCGTTATTTCAGCTGGAAGGAGTTTACGGCCTTTATCCGCAGCGATATGACGAAACAGGGCGCGCTGAAGTTCCTGAACAAGTTTGAGAAGTACGGCTTACTGGTGTCGAAGTCGAACAAAAGCAGGGAAAAGGTCTTTTCCGTTAAACTCATTTGATCTGTCAGCAAAAGCAAAAAAGCGCCCGCGGGGAAACCCGGCGAGGCGCTCTCTTTCAATGGTTTTCAATGTTTCGGATGCGCGGGATCAGAACAAACGAATCGGGCTCTCTGATTCATTGAATTTGCATCCGGTATTGTTCGCAAACAGTTTGCTTTTCCTTTTCCCAAAGCAAATCAATCGGTGTTCGCGCATTTGGATCCCATCGCCAGAAGAACGAAACGTTCTCATATTGTTCCAATTGGGGAAGAATGTCTCTCATATCATCCGGGAGGATTTTATGCCACAATACCGCTTTATAAAGGACCGCATTCCAAATCGTTGTCCCTCCGTCTTTCAGAACACCGGTCCGGATCGGAAAAAACAGGATGATGAGCAAGATCAATGCGATCACAACCGGTCGTTTTTTGAATCGTTTTTTGTTATTGTTCATAAGGAGTCACAAATGCATCCGCATACTTGCATCCAGCTTCATCCGTTGATACATAACCAAACACCTCTTTTTTATGCTTCCGGAAGACTACTCATAAGAGATCAACGCAAACGTATCGAATTTCCAAAGGTTGTCTTCCCAGATGAGTCGGAACGTATGAGATATACTCTCTCCTGTAGGCTTTCCCGTCGAGACCTCCAGCTGTTCGG
>JAEEIV010000002.1 GCA_016281555.1 Lachnospiraceae bacterium
CGCAAGCAGCAGACCATGCGCGGCGAAGGCTCCGGTCAGATCAACGGCGAGTTCTGCATGGGCGTCGGCGACATGGCCGAATACTGCGTCGACAGAGGCATGGGCCGTTACATTTCCTATGAAGAGGCGCTCGAGATCCTGGAAAGAGCGGAGCGGCACGGCTTCGTGCATCAGATCACGAACATTGACGGCGAAGAGAAGATCGTCGCGATCTGCAACTGCGCGCCGGGCGTCTGCAATGCGCTCCGGACCTCTCAGTTATACAATACGCCGAACATGTCGCGTTCTGCGTACCGTGCCCACGTCGAAAAAGAAAAGTGCGTGGCCTGCGGCAAATGCGTGGAGGTATGCCCGGTCGGCGCTGCGAAGCTCGGGCAGAAGCTTTGCACGAAAGACGGCGAAGTCAAGTACCCCTTGAGCGAACTTCCGGATGCGAAGAAGTGGAATTATAAGAAATGGAACGTGAATTACCGCGAGGATGCGAAGATCAACTGCTATGAGACCGGTACGGCGCCCTGCAAGACGGCCTGCCCGGCGCACCTTGCGATTCAGGGATACATTCAGATGGCGAAGGAAGGCCGGTATCTCGAAGCGCTGAAACTCATCAAACAGGACAATCCGCTGCCGGCTGTCTGCGGTGCGATCTGCAACCGCCGCTGCGAAGACGCCTGCACGAGAGGCACGATCGACGCGCCTCTGGCGATCGACGAGATCAAGAAGTTCCTGGCATTCCGCGAACTGAAAGCGGAAGACCGTTATATCCCGGTCTGTGAGAACGACGAAGGAAATATGTGGGGTCCGGATTTCAAGATGGCCGTCATCGGCGCCGGTCCTGCCGGTCTCTCCGCCGCGTATTACTTAAGGGCCCGCGGTTACGACGTGACAGTGTTTGAAAAAGAGAAGGAACCCGGCGGCATGCTGATCTACGGCATTCCGAATTTCCGTCTGGAAAAGAGCGTTCTGAAAGCAGAGATCGACGTGCTGCGTGCCATGGGCGTCGAGTTCAAGTGCGGCGTCGAAGTCGGCAAGGACGTGACGATCGCTTCGCTGAAGGAGGAAGGATACAAGGCCTTCTACCTGGCGATCGGTCTGCAGGGCGGCCGTGCGGCCGGCGTTCCCGGAGAAGAGAGCGAAGGCGTGGAATCCGGCGTCTCATTCTTACGAAGACTTGCGGATGACGGTACGGTCCGTCTGAACGGTGACGTGGTCGTCGTCGGCGGCGGCAACGTGGCTGTCGACGTTGCGAGAAGCGCCGTCCGTGCCACAAACGGCAAGGTCACGATGCTTTGCCTTGAGAGCGAGAAGGAAATGCCGGCTGCTGCCGATGAAGTTGCGGAAGCGAAGGCCGAAGGAATCGAAGTTCTGAACGGCTGGGGCCCGAAGGAGATTTTCTCCGAGAACGGAAAAGTCACAGGCATTCTTTTCAAAAAATGCACGAGCGTCAAGGATGCGGATGGAAAGTTCGCGCCTCAGTACGATGAAAACGAAACGCTTTCGATCGCCTGCTCGAACGTACTTGAAGCCATCGGCCAGGCCGCGGTCCTCGGCGATCTTCTGAAGGACACGAAGGTTGAAACGAGAAGGAACGGCACGATCGTTGCAGATCCTCTGACCTTTGAGACCGGTGAGCCCGGCGTCTTCGCCGGCGGCGACATTGAGCACGGCGCCCGTTTTGCGATCGACGCGATCGCTGACGGAAAGAAGGCTTCCGAGTCCATGCACCGCTTCGTGCATCCCGGTCAGTCTCAGACGATCAACCGCGACAAGCGCGAATTCATTGAACTGGACAAGACCAACATCGTCATCGAATCCTACGACAATGCGGGACGTCAGGCGCCCGGCAGCACCGGCGTGGATCCGAAGACGACCTTCTCCGATACGAGACTGCCGTTTACCGAGGAACAGGTGAAAACGGAAGCGAACCGCTGCTTAAGCTGCGGCGCGACGACGGTTGACGTGAACCGCTGCATCGGCTGCGGTCTCTGCACGACGCGTTGCGAATTCGACGCGATCCATCTTACAAGGGATCTTCCGGAAGCGTCCACCATGGTGAAGTGTGAAGACAAACTCGGCAAGGTCGGTCCTTACGCCTTGAAACGCGCGTTCAAGATCCTGTTCCACGGAAAGGACAAAGAATAATGCACGAGATGGGCATCATCCTGCACCTCGCGAAGACCTTGGAAGAAACGGCCGAAGAGGAGCATCTTACAAAGATCGGTTCCGTCACGCTGGAAGTCGGCGAGGTTTCCGGAATCATGACGGACCTGTTCAAGGATTGCTGGGAGTATTTCAGCGCGAAGAAAGACCTGCTCCGCGGTTCCGAACTGAAACTCGTCACCCTGCCCGCAGTCACGTTCTGTGAGTCCTGCAGGCAGGAATATGAAACGGTGAAGTTCGGAAAGACCTGTCCTTTCTGCGGCAGCACCGAGACGTATCTCGTCCGCGGCAACGAATGCATCATCAAGGAAATCGAAGCTGAATAAGCGATATTTGCAGTAAAAGAGGTAGTTATTTGAGCGAGATCGTACTCAACGTCAATGATTATGCGGGCCGGTATACGGACGTGTTCGGCACGAACGACAGCATCATGAAGGAAATCGAAAAGAAAACAGGGGTCACGGCCGTGCTGCGCGGCAGTTCCCTTCTTCTTTCCGGGGAAAAAGCGGAAGACGCGAAAGAGGTCATTGAGACGCTCTTCACGCTTTCGGAGAAAGGAAAGGAATTAAAGGTGCAGGACGCGGATTATGCGCTTTCTCTTCTGAAGACGCACGATACGGGCCGGATGATCGATCTCGAAAACGAAGTGGTATGCCACACTGTTTCCGGAAAGCCGGTCAAGCCGAAGACGCTCGGGCAGAAGAAGTATGTGGATGCGCTCCGGAAGGACATGATCGTGTTCGGAATCGGGCCCGCCGGCACCGGCAAGACCTATCTGGCGATCGCTTCCGCCGTGGAAGCGTTCCGGAACCAGGAAGTCAGCAAGATCATCCTGACGCGGCCGGCCATTGAAGCCGGAGAAAAGCTCGGCTATCTTCCGGGCGATCTCCAGAGCAAGATCGATCCGTACCTCCGGCCTCTCTACGACGCCTTGTTCCAGATCATGGGAGCGGAGAGTTTCGCGCATCATCTTGAAAAGGGAGAGATCGAAGTGGCCCCGCTCGCATACATGCGCGGCCGGACGCTTGACAATGCCTACATCATCCTCGACGAAGCGCAGAACACCACGCCTTCCCAGATGAAGATGTTCCTGACGCGGATCGGCTTCCAGTCCAAATGCGTGATCACCGGCGACAGGACGCAGAAAGACCTGCCGAAGGACACGGAATCCGGTCTTGACATTGCCATGAAGATCTTGAAAGGCATCGATGAGATCAGTTTCATCGAACTTACGAACAAGGACGTCGTCAGGCATCCGCTCGTTCAGAAGATCGTCGAGGCCTACGAAAAATACGATTCGCGGCTGGCCCGCGAAAAGGAGCGTCGTCATGACGGTGACTATCGAAAACGAAACCGGTAAAACGTTTGATTTCGATGAAGAAGCGCTGATCAGACAAGTCGTCGAGGCTGCGCTGGATTCTGAAAACTGTCCCTATGAAGCTGAGGTCGACGTACTTTTGACCGACGATGCGTCCATAAAAGAACTGAACCGGGAACATCGCGGTATCGACCGTGCGACGGACGTGCTTTCGTTCCCAATGCTTTCTTTTGAGACTCCGGGAGACTTCTCGAAAACGGAAGAGGATCCCGATGCATTTTCTCCGGAGAGCGGAGAACTGTTGCTCGGAGATATTGTGATTTCAGCAGACAAAGTCAGGGAACAGGCGGCGCTCTACGGACATTCCGAGAAGCGGGAGCTCGCGTTTCTCGTTGCGCACAGCATGTATCATCTCATGGGATACGACCATCCCGAGCACGGGAGCAAGGAAGAAGCGGAGGGCGTGAAGAGCCCGATGGAAACGAAACAGGAAGCGCTGCTTCAGAGTCTCGGGATTTCCCGAGAAACCTGACGGAAGAAGATCAGGAAACGGATCAGACGAACCATGCCGAACGAACAAGGGAAAAAGAATCAGTTTTTGCTGCACGGAGGCTTGCTGGCCGTCGCGTCGCTTCTCGTACGCCTGATCGGCCTCTTGTACCGCGTGCCGATGGCGGCGATCATTGGTTCCGAAGGAAGCGGCTATTATTCGAATGCGTTTCAGGTTTACAACATCCTGCTTCTGCTTTCTTCGTACAGTCTGCCGCTTGCCGTCTCGAAGATGGTTTCGGCGCGCGTCGAATTCGGAAAATGGAAGGAAACGAGAAAGATCCTTCACGTCTCTTTGGGCTTTGCCGCGGTGATCGGCCTTGCATTCGGCCTCGTCACCTTCTTCGGCGCAGATTTCTTCTGCTCGAAGATCATCAACAGTCCGAATTCCGCACTTGCCCTGAAATGTCTCGCGCCGACCGTGACGATCGTCGCTTTTCTCGGTGTGCTCCGCGGATTCTATCAGGGACTGCAGACCATGATCCCGACCTCGGTCTCTCAGGTCATTGAGCAGATCATCAATGCCGCCGTTTCCATCGGCGCCGCGGCGATTCTGGTCGGCATCGCGACTTCCAGCATCCTGTATGCATCGAATCCCTCGCTGCCCGCGATCTACGGTGCGGCGGGCGGAACGATCGGAACGGGCGCCGGGGCATTGGCCGCTTTGATCTTCACGGTGATCCTGATGGTCAAATACCGTCCGGTCCTTCTGAAAAACGTTTCGAAAGACGCGCGGAAGAGCACGAACTCCTATGCGAATCTTCTGAAAGTCCTCGTACTGACCGCCGTTCCGGTGATTTTCTCCACCGCGGCGTACAATTCCGTCGACATCATTGATTCCGCACTGTTCAATAATGCAATGAACGCCCGCGGCATCGAGGAATCCGTGTATGCGGCGACCTGGGGCGATTACAACAACGCTTTCCTGACGCTCGTGCATCTTCCCGTCGCGATCTCCAGCGCACTCGCGGCCGCGCTCGTTCCCTCGCTTTCCGCTGCTCATGCCCGTCACGACAGAAGAGAGGAACTTTCGAAGATCACACTGACGCTTCGCGTCACGATCCTGTTTGCCGTACCGGTTTCGCTCGGTATGACGGCGATCGGCGGTAATCTGGCGAAGCTTTTGTTCCGGTCGATCTCCGCAGAAGCGGAGCGTTATCTCGTCGTCGGCGGGATCTCGGTCCTAATTTTCTCACTGTCCACCGTGACGAACGCCATCCTGCAGGGGCTGAGCCATATGGAACGGCCCGCGCTCCACGCTTTGATCGCGCTCGCCGGGCAATCTCTGCTGCTCGTATTCCTGCTGTTCGTCTGCAAGGCAAACGTTTTCGCCGTGATCGTCTGCTACATGATCTTCGGACTGATCATGCTTATTCTGAATTTGATTTCGATCCGGAAACTGACCGGCTTCAAACTGAATCCCGTGAAGACCATTCTATTGCCGTTTGCGATCGGCGGTGCAATGGTTCTCGTTCTGTTCCTGCTTTCGTTCCTCATCACGAGGTTTGCGTCCGGAACCGCAGCAAATCTTCTGATCGTTCTGTTCGGACTGCTCATCGGTGCTTCGTTCTATCTCGCCGGCATCCTGCTCGCAGGGTGCATCACAAGGGCGCAGCTAATGGAACTTCCGTACGGTGCCAAACTGGTCCGTCTGTTTGAAAAACTCCGTCTCATGAAAGGGGAGAAGAAATGACGAAGCGCTTGATCGTCGTCGGAGGTGGCGCGGCCGGAATGATGGCGGCCGTGGCTGCTGCCGAAAACCATGCGGACGTTACGGTCCTGGAAAAGAAAGAACAGCCCGGGAAGAAACTCCTGAAGACCGGGAACGGAAAGTGCAATTATTCCAACTTTTATCTGACGGAACGGAATTATCATGGACATGACGTCGACTTCATTGCCAGGACCGTCCGCCGGTTTCATACCGAGGATCTCGTTCGTTTTTTTGAATCGGCAGGCATGCTGTCTTTTGCACGGGAGACCTGTCTCTATCCGTCGAGCGAGCGCGCGGAGACGGTCGTCGGAGTGCTCCGTTCCAGAATGGAAGCCCTCGGCGTCCGCGTCATCACGAACACGAACGTGACCTCCGTAAGAAAAGGGGATCGTTTTTTCGTGGAAACGTCTTCCGGCGTCTATGAAGCAGATTCTTTGATCCTCGCCACAGGCTCAGAGGCCTCCGTAAAAGACCGTGATCCTTATTCTGCGTATGGTATTCTGAAATCCTTCGGACATCATATTTACCCCCTGCTTCCTTCCCTCGTTCCGCTTTACGGCAGGAACGGAGTCGAAGAGTACTGGGACGGCGTCCGGATCCAGGCGACGGTTTCGTTCGGTTCCGCGAAAGAAACCGGAGAACTGCAGCTGACGGCAGAAGGCATTTCCGGCATTCCCGTGTTTCAGATCAGCCATGATGCCGTCCTGTCCGTTGCGGAAGGGAAGAAGACCTTCATTCTCATTGATTTTCTCCCGCATTACGACAGGGATTCTCTCATCGGTTTTCTCCGTGAAGCGAGATTCGGCGATACTCAGAGAGAGATCCGCGATTATCTCCTCGGCTGGTTCCCGAAAAAGCTGGTTTTCGCCCTTTCGAGGATCAATGATGATTTATACCGGAAGCATGTCAAGGTGGCCGTTTACGAGGATTTTGAGGCCGTTGTGGACGGGATCAAGCGGTTCCCTTACGAAGTGACTGCATACGGCTCCGTCGAAAAGGCGCAGGTCATGCAGGGCGGTCTTGATACCGCGGAGCTGACGGACTCCCTCGAGTCTCGGATCGTTCCCGGTCTGTTTGCCGCAGGAGAGCTTTTGGACGTCGACGGGGAGTGCGGCGGATACAATCTGCATTTTGCATTTGCGACCGGCAGGATCGCCGGGGAGGCGGCTTCGAAATGATTTTGAACGATCTCAAACTTCCGCCCGGATACTCTGAAAGGGACCTTCTGCAACTCATCAAAAAGAAGATGCGTCCCTCGAAAGAACCGGTCCGTTCGGTCGAGATCCTGAAGAAAAGCATCGATGCCAGAAAAAAGCCGGAAGTCCGCGTCGTTCTGTCCGTGCTCGTCAATGAGCCGCATCCTTTGAAGCAGAAGTGCGTTCCCGAGCCTGTGTTTTCCGAAGCCGAGGCTCCCATGAAGGAATCGTTTCGGACTGCCGTCGTCGGAAGCGGTCCGGCAGGTCTGTTTGCCGCGATCAAACTGCTCCGTTCCGGGGTAAGCGTCACGCTCTATGAACGCGGTGACGCATTGGAGGAACGGATCCCGGCCGTCGACCGTTTTTTTGAAACCGGAGACCTGGATCCCGAGTCGAACGTCCAATTCGGAGAGGGCGGTGCCGGTACGTTTTCTGACGGCAAGCTGAACACCGGGACGCATCACGGCCTGAACGCCGACGTGTTCCGTCTCTTCTATGAATTCGGCGCCCCGGAGGACGTGCTCTATGATGCGAAACCGCACGTCGGGACGGACGTGCTCATCGGCATCGTGAAACGGATGCGGGAAGAGATCCTTTCGTTTGGCGGCTTGATACGGTTCCGGAGCAAATTGACGGACGTCGAGAGAGTCAACGAAGGCGTGCGCCTTACGATCAACGGGACGGAGACGGAGCAATACCGGTTTCTGATCCTTTCTGTCGGACATTCCGCACGGGATACGTTTGAAATGCTTCAAAGGCGCGGCTTCACGCTCGAACAAAAACCTTTCGCCGTCGGCGTCAGGGTAGAGCATCTTCAGGAAAACATTTCAAGGAATCAGTACGGCGACGCCTGGGAACAACTGCCTCCGGCCTCCTATAAACTCACGGGAAAAGGAACCGAAGAGCGCGGCGTGTATTCCTTCTGCATGTGTCCCGGCGGATACGTCGTCAATGCGTCGAGTGAGCCGGGAAGACTCACCGTCAACGGCATGAGTTACCGGAACCGGGACGGAGTGAATGCCAATTCCGCCATCGTAGTGCAGGTCAGGCCGGAAGATTTTCCCGACGGTGATCCGCTTTCAGGCGTCCGCTTTCAGCGTGCATTGGAAGAGAAGGCCTACCGGGCCGGCGGCGGAAAGATACCGGTCCAGCGGTTTCAGGATTTTGTACTGGGAAAGAAAAGCGTTTCGTTCGGAAAGATACGGCCGGAAACCAAAGGCGCTTTCTCTTTCGGAGATTTGAACGAGGTATTTCCGGACTATCTCTCGGAGTCATTGAAAACCGCGATCCCTACGTTCGGGAAGAGCATTCCCGGATTCGACGATCCGGACATCCTGCTTTCCGCAGTGGAATCGAGAACGTCGTCTCCCGTCAGGATCGTACGGAACGCGAGTGGAGAAGCCGCCGGTTTTCCTGGCGTTTATCCGGCGGGCGAAGGCGCAGGATATGCGGGCGGGATCGTTTCGAGCGCCGCAGACGGACTTCGATCGGCCGGCGAAATCATTGAAAAAATAAGGAGTCTGATTCATGGATGAAGAACTGATCCGGAGGATCAATGAACTGGCAAGAAAATCAAAAGCCGAAGGCTTGACGGAAGAAGAGAAGGCCGAGCAGGCCGAACTCCGCAAAGTCTTTCTCCTGGAATTCCGGAAAAACCTCCGTGCAGGACTCGAAAACATCACGATCGAATACCCCGACGGAAGGACCGTCGAAGTGAAGGATCTGAAAAAATGAACATTTCCATCCTCGCGGTCGGAAAACTGAAAGAAGACTATCTGAAGGCTGCGGTCAGGGAATACGAAAAGCGGCTGTCCCGGTATGCATCTGTCCGGATCATTGAACTCGAAGACGAAAAATGCGCTGAAAACGCAGGAGAGAAGGAACGAACGCTGATCAAGGAAAAGGAAGGAATGCGGATCCTATCCGCCATCCGGGAGAAAGACCGTGTCATTGCCCTTGCGATCCTGGGCGAGAGTTTTTCGAGTGAGAAGATGGCAGAGAGACTCGGAAAGTTCATGAATAACGGGCAGTCCGACCTCGTCTTCGTGATCGGCGGCTCGCTCGGTCTTTCCGATGAAGTTCTGAAACGTGCAGACGAACGGTGGTCGTTTTCTCAGCTCACTTTTCCGCACCAGCTCGTTCGGGTGATCCTGCTCGAGCAGATCTACCGGTCGTTCCGGATATTGAAAAATGAGCCGTACCATAAGTGAACATGGACGAAATCGTTGAGTTTTACGGAAAATACAATGAAGAAAAGCGGCTGATCTCCCCGTACGGCAGGGTCGAGTTCCTCGTGACCATGCACTTTCTCAAAGAGGAGATCGGTGACAGGAAAGGTTTGAGGATCCTCGACGTCGGCGCCGGAACGGGCCGGTATTCGATCCCGTTAGCTGCAGAAGGTCATCTCGTCAAAGCCGTCGACTTAACGCCGTATAACGTCGGTATTCTGAAGCAGAAAGCGGATCGTCAGGGCGTAACCCTGAATGCAGAGATCGGCAATGCCCTGAATTTAAAGAAAAATCCGTCCGATGCTTACGACGTCGTCCTGCTTTTCGGACCGATGTATCATCTGTTTTCCGAAGCGGAGAAAGTGCAGGCGCTTTCCGAAGCGAAACGCGTTCTGAAGCCGGACGGAAAACTGTTCGTTTCCTACATCATGAATGATTTCGCAGTCGTGAAGTTCGGTTTCATGGAAAACAATGCAGAGAATTCGTATTATTCCGGAAAGCTGGACGAAGCATTTCACGTGCTGAACGAAAAGAAGGACCTGTTTTCCTACGACAGGACGGAGGATCTCGACCGCTATAACGCTTCCTGCGGTCTGAAACTCCGAAGCCGGATCGCCCAGGACGGACCGACGCATTATATGCGGAAGACCGTGTCTGAAATGGATGAGCCCACGTTTTTATTGTATCTGAAATACGTGATCTCCGTGGCGAAGAGGAGCGACATGACGGGCGCTTCCTGCCACGTTATGGATATACTTGTGAAATAAAGATTTACACCGGTCTTTCGGGATCGTGACCATATTATATCAAGCGGGGGCTTTCCCCTTGCGGAGGTGTTTATGAACGCTTTGCAAATCATTTTCCTGATCCTCGGGATCCTGCTCGGACTGGCTCTGGTGCTTCTCATCACGGCGTCGTTCCTGATGTATTTCGTCGCCTATTCACGTGAGATCCCGGCCTACGGGAAGTTTCTTCTCGGAGGACATATGGAGAGCGACACGACGAACGCCGCGGAACGCGTCAGGATCTCACTCGCGGAAGAGACAGAAAAATACGTCAATGAGCACGAGCATGAAGAACTTCATACGACTTCGTTCGACGGACTGAAGCTATATGCGACGCTCATTCCCGGAAGCACGAAGGGAAAGAAGATCGTCGTCGCGATCCACGGCTATCATTCCTCGAGCCTGTGGGATTTCGGCGGCATGATCCAGTTCTATCACGAACGCGGCTATCACGTACTGATCCCGGACTGCCGCGGACACAGACGTTCCGAAGGCAAACTCATCGGTTTCGGTTGGCTCGACCGGCTGGACGCCGTCAGATGGTGCCGGAAAATGGTCCGGATGTTCGGTCCGGATTCCGAGATCCTGCTCACCGGCGTTTCGATGGGCGGCGCGACGGTCATGATGGCAAGCGGCGAAAAGGACCTCCCGGGCGAAGTCAAGGCGATCGTGGAAGACTGCGGGTATGCCGGAGCCATGGAACAGTTTGAGTATATGTTCCCGGCCCAGGTCAAGTTCCTTGCGAAGCCTGTGCTGTTTTTCTGCAGCGTGATCTCGCTTGTTCTGAATAAACATTGGCTGTACAGCGCTTCCGCAGTGAAACAACTCGAAAAGAACACGCGTCCGATCCTGTTCATTCACGGAGAAGAAGACGATTTCGTTCCGCCGTTCATGATGGAACGCTGCTTTGAGGCCGCTTCCGGCATCAAGGATTTCATGCTGATGCCCGGAGCAAAACACGCACAGTCCTGCGACATCGATCCGAAGGCTTATAAAGAGAAGATTTCCGCTTTCCTGCAGACGACGATCGGATGGGATCCGGAAGAGAAACTGACGGTGATTGCCGATCCGGAAGAAGACGAATAAAAACCGCTTGCATTTCATTAAGAAGTGTGATATATTTTTCAGGTTGATATCGGCGGAAAGCCGGTTCACGATAAAAACACGCGTTTCCGACGGTGCTTATCGGTGCCGAAAGGTCTTGAGTGCCGGGCGAAGAGCGCGAAAGAAAAACCAAAAAAAAGGAGAACAAGAAGATGGCTGTTATTTCAATGAAACAGTTGCTCGAAGCAGGTGTCCATTTCGGACACAGAACACGTAGCTGGAACCCGAAGATGGCTCCCTACATCTACACCGAAAGAAACGGTATCCACATCATCGACCTTCAGAAGTCGGTCTATATGGTAGACACGGCGTACAAGGCGATCGCGGACATTGCCCAGCAGGGCGGCACCGTTCTGTTCGTCGGAACGAAGAAGCAGGCGCAGGAAGCGATCAGGGAAGCTGCTGAAAAGTGCGGCATGTACTATGTCAATCAGCGCTGGCTCGGCGGCATGCTGACGAACTTCCGGACGATCCAGTCCCGGATTCAGAGACTCCGCAACATCGAGCGCATGGCCGAAGACGGCACGTTCGAAGTGCTTCCGAAAAAGGAAGTCATCCAGATCCGCAAGGAATGGGAAAAGCTGGAGAAGAACATCGGCGGCATCAAGGAAATGAGAAAGCTCCCCGACGCGATCTTCGTCGTCGACCCGAAAAAGGAAAAGATCTGCGTGCAGGAAGCCCGTTCCCTCGGCATCACCCTCGTCGGAATGTGCGACACGAACTGTGATCCGGAAGAACTTGATTACGTGATCCCCGGCAATGACGACGCGATCCGTGCCGTGAAGCTCATCGTCGATGCGATGGCGAACGCGGTCGTCGAAGCGAAGCAGGGAGAGATCCTGACCGACGCTCCGGAGAAGACCGAAGAAGCGGAAGAAGAAGCGACGGAAGCCGTTGAAGAAACCGCTGAAGAAGAGAAGACCACCGAAGAATAATCATTGACGTGAGAGGGAGGTATCCTATGGCAACTATTACAGCTGCAATGGTAAAAGATTTACGTGAAATGACCGGCGCCGGCATGATGGACTGCAAGAAGGCCCTGACGGCGACGGACGGAGATATGGACAAGGCCGTTGATTTCCTTCGTGAAAAAGGTCTGGCTGCCCTCGAGAAGAAAGCCGGCCGCATCGCTGCCGAAGGCATCGTGACCAATGCGGTCTCCGAAGACGGAAAGAAAGCGGTCACCGTGGAAGTGAACTCCGAGACTGATTTCGTTGCGAAGAACGAAGTGTTCCGCAGCTACTGCGCGGAAGTCGCCGCTCAGGCGCTTACGACCGGGGCTGCCGACATCGATGCGTTCCTTGCCGAAAAATGGGCGCTGGATCCGACGATGACGGTGCAGGAGAAGCTTTCCTCCATGATCGCGAAGATCGGCGAGAACATGCACATCCGCCGCTTCCAGAAGATCGAAGTCGAAAACGGCTGCATCGCTTCCTACATCCATGCCGGCGGTAAGATCGGCGTGCTCGTGAAGGTCGAGTCTGACGTCGTGAACGACGAGATCAAGGAAATGGGCAAGAACATTGCCATGCAGATCGCAGCGTTGAAGCCGCAGTTCTGCTCGAACAAGGAAGTGCCCGCAGAGTTCATTGAAAAGGAAACCGAGATCTTGAAGGCTCAGATCGAAAACGATCCGAAGGAAGCCGCGAAGCCCGAACAAGTGAAGATGGGCATGATCAAAGGCCGTATCAACAAGGAACTCAAGGAGATCTGCCTCATGGATCAGGTCTACGTAAAGGCCGAAGACGGAAAGCAGTCCGTTTCATCCTACATCGCCGAGACGGCGAAGAAGGCCGGAGCCAACGCCTGTGTCACTGCGTTCATCCGCTTTGAGACCGGCGAAGGCCTGCAGAAGAAGGAAGAGGATTTCGCCGCTGAAGTTGCAAAACAGATGGGTAAATAATCCTTGATCCCGGTCATTTCGATGATGCACTCTCCGTACAGAGGGTGCATTATCGTTATCAGGTTAAGACCGTGAAGCATAGAGACGAGAAACATTTCAAAATATCTTCCGAGAAGATGATCCCGTTAGGGTTCCTGATGCTGATCCTCATCGGGACCGGTCTTCTTATGCTTCCTTTTTCGACCGCTTCCGGCGAGAAAACGGATTTTCTGACCGCTTTGTTCACTTCCACGACCAGCACCTGCGTGACAGGGCTCGTGGTCGTCGACACTTATTCTCACTGGACCGTGTTCGGCCAGGTCGTGATCCTGTTTCTCATCCAGTTCGGGGGGCTCGGGATCATTGCCGTGGCGAGCGCGGTCATTCTTGCGTTGAAAAAGAAGTTTTCCTTCCGGGAAGGTCTGCTGCTTCGCGACGCTTTTAATCTGAACACGGGTTCCGGCCTGGTCAGATTCCTGCTTCGCGTGATCCGCGGCGTGTTCATCGTCGAAGGACTCGGTACTTTGCTGTACCTGCCGGCCTTCATTCCCGAATTCGGCGTCAAAGGCATCTGGATCTCTCTCTTCACCTCGATTTCGGCATTCTGCAATGCCGGTCTCGACATCATCGGGCCGAACAGTCTGGCCGCGTTTCAGGGAAATCCGCTCGTCCTCATCGTGACGATCTGCCTCATCGTGACCGGAGGTCTCGGTTACGTCGTCTGGTTCGATCTTTCGACGAATCTCCTGGATACGGCGAAAAACCGCCGTCCGTTCTTCCGTTTGTTCTCACGTCTTTCCGAACACACGAAAGTCGTGCTCGTCATGACGGCAGTGCTCATTTTCGGCGGTGCCGTTGCGGTCTTTTTCATGGAATTCAGGAATCCGGAAACGCTCGGTTCGATGTCTTTCGGTGAGAAAGTGCTGAACTCTCTGTTCCAGTCCGTGACTTTCAGAACGGCAGGTTTTGCTACGATCCCGCAGGAATCCCTGACGCACGGCACCGGCATTTTGGGCCTTGTCTTCATGTTCATCGGCGGTTCTCCGATCGGTACTGCAGGCGGCGTGAAAACCGTTACTGTCGCGCTTTTGTTCCTGAACGTGATCTCATTCATTCTGGACCGCAAAGAGACGCTTGCGTTTCGCAGAAGCGTTCCGGAAACTCTGATCCGAAAAGCGACGGCCATCGTATCGGTGAGTCTTGCCGTCACGCTCGTGTTTTCCGTGCTGCTCGCCGCGACGAACGGTCTTTCCGGTCTGGATGCGCTGTATGAGATCACGAGCGCTACCGCGACGGTCGGTCTGTCGAGGGCGGTGACCCCGACCCTGAACGTGATCGGCAGGATCATCATTATAATCTGTATGTTCTTCGGACGGATCGGTCCGATTTCCATGGCGCTCTTTTTCAGCGCCGGTTTGTCCAAAACGAAGCGTATCACACACGCTGACGGTAATTTCTTTGTCGGCTGACGGAGGTGTTTATGGCAAAATCCTATGCAGTGCTCGGCCTCGGGCGGTTTGGGAAAAAAGTGGCTATGGCTCTCATTGACGGAGATGCGGACGTGCTCGTCGCGGACCGGATCCCCGAAACCGTGAATCAGTTTCAGCACACCGCTGCCAACGCGGTGATCGCCGATCTGTCCAATGAAGATTCCCTTCGGTCCATGGGACTGAGCTCCATCGATACCGTCATCATCGCGATGGGAGAGAATCTGGAGTCCAGCATCATGGCTGCCATGGTATCGAAAGAACTCGGCGTGCCGAAGATCATTGCCAAGGCTTCGTCGAAACGGATGGGAGACATTCTCCTGAAGGTCGGAGCGGACGAGATCATCTTCCCGGAAGAGGACGCTGCCTACCGGACCGCGAAAAGCCTGCTTTCCGACACGTTTCTGGATTATTATGATTTCGGAGACCATTTGTCGCTCGTTGAAATGTATCCGAAGCATTCCTGGATCGGAAAGACGCTCCGTGACCTGAATCTCAGAAAAGAAGAAGGGATCAACGTGGTCGCCATTCGCGACAAGGGCGGCTCGTTCGTACACATTTCAGGCGATACCATGCTTTCCAAGGATTCGGAAATGCTGATCGTCGCCGAAAAGAATGAATTGAAAAAACTGGATTCGAAATGAACATCATCATCATAGGCTGCGGCAAAATCGGCGCAAGCCTCGCAGAACAACTGAACAGCGAAGGACATAACATCACCATCGTGGACCGGAATGAGAAAGCCGTTTCCTCGCTGGCGCTCAGTCTTGACATCATCGGCGTGACCGGAAACGGTGCCATGCTGGACGTACAGAAGGAGGCGGGCGTTGAAACCGCCGACATTCTGATCGCGGTGACCGGATCCGATGAAGTGAACATGCTTTGCTGTCTCATTGCCAAAAAAGAGGGTCACTGCTATACCGTGGCCCGCATTCGGAACGCGGAGTACGAAAACGAGATCGAGTACCTCAAGCAGGAACTCGGTCTTTCCTACGTGATCAATCCCGAAAAGATGTGCGCCCGTGAAATCGTGAGACTGCTCCGGTTCCCGTCGGCGCTTGAGATCGAATCGTTCTATCGGGGACGGATCGACATGGTCAAGATGAAGATCTCGCCGGATTCGCCCGTCGTGAACACTGCATTGAAGGACCTTACGAGAAAAGTCTCCGCGAAAGTTCTGATCTGCATTCTGGAACGCGGCAAGGAAGTCGTCATTCCCTCCGGCAATACCGTTCTCGAAGCGGGAGACCAGATCTCGTTTATCGCCAAGCCCGCGGAATCCCTTGCATTTGCGAGAGAATGCAAGCTCGAAAAACTGCCCGTGAACTCCGTGTTCATGGTCGGCGGCGGAAAGATCGCCTATTACGTGGCCGAACTCCTCGAAACATTGAAAAAGAAAATCAGCATGAAGGTCGTTGAGATCAATCCCGCGACCTGCAATATCATTGCCGATCGATTTCCGAACGTGATCGTCATCAATGCAGACGGCTCCAAGAAGAGCACGCTCATTGAAGAGGGTGTGGCTAATACCGATTTCTTCCTTTCCCTGACAGGGATCGACGAAGAGAACATCATTCTCGGACTCGTGGTCGATGAACTGACGGACGCTCGGCTCATCACGAAGGTGAATCACATGAATCCTGCGGAGATCCCTTCGGGCTTGAGTCTGGGTTCCATCGTCTGTCCGAACCTGATCGCTTCAAATGCAATCGTCCGGTTCGCACGAGGTCTTGCGGGCTCGCACGACTTCAATATCGAGGCACTGTACAAAGTGGCCGGCGGAAGAGTCGAAGCACAGGAATACGAGATCAATTCGGAATCCGTCATCACCGGGATCCCCTTAAAGGATCTGAAGACGAAGAGCGGCGTGCTCGTTGCGGCTATTATTCGAGATCATCAGCTGATCCGCCCCGACGGCGCTGCGGAGATGAGAGTCGGGGACCACGTCGTGATCGTCACGCTTGCCGACCGTAAGATCCGTGATCTCGTCGACATTCTGGAGTGAGGAAGATGAACAAAAAGATCGTTGTTTATTTCCTGGGCTGGGTACTCCTGATCGAAGCCGCATCCATGATCGTTCCCTGCATCATTTCTGTGATCGCCGGGGAAAACGACGTCTGGCCCTGGTTCCTCTTATCCATGGGCATTTCTGCGGTTCCCGGGGTCCTGCTCATCCGGAAGAAACTCCGCTCCGGTCATTTCTTTGCCAAGGAAGGTTTCGTGCTCACCGCACTCGGCTGGCTGATTCTGTCCCTGGTCGGCGCATTGCCGTTTTTCCTGTCCGGAAGGATCCCGAACTACGTAGATGCGCTGTTTGAAACCGCTTCCGGCTTCACAACGACCGGTTCTTCGATCCTGTCCGAAGTCGAAGCGATCGGAAAAGGGCTTCTTTTCTGGAGAAGCTTCACGCACTGGATCGGCGGCATGGGAGTGCTCGTGCTCATCCTGGCCATCGTTCCTCAGGGCGGCGGCGACAAGATGCAGATCATGAAAGCGGAGTCTCCGGGGCCGTCCGTCTCGAAACTCGTGCCGAGAGTGCGGGAGACGGCGCTGATCCTCTACTTGATCTATTTCGGCATGACGACGCTTGCGATCCTAAGTTACTTTGCTTCCGGTATGCCGATATTCGATGCGATCTGCATCGGCTTCGGCACTGCCGGCACCGGCGGATTCACGGTACGGAACGAAGGAATGCTGCATTACAACACCGTCAGTCAGGTGCTGATCACGGTATGGATGATCCTGTTCGGCGTGAATTTCAACGCCTACTATCTGATGGTGAGGAAAAAGTGGAAGGAAGCCTTTACGATCGAAGAGGTATTCGTTTACGTCGGCATCATCGTCGTTTCCACGCTGTTGCTCACGATCGGTGTCATGTTAACTCCGGGACAGGGAAAAGAGGGAGGCTTCTTCTACAGTCTGCACCACGCGTCCTTCACCCTCGCCTCGATCATTTCCACGACCGGTTTTTCCACGTTGGACTTCCATCAGTGGCCGGAATATGCCAGAACCATTCTGGTCATGGTGATGTGCATCGGCGCCTGCGCCGGCTCCACGGGCGGCGGTTTCAAGGTATCCAGAGTCATTCTGTTATTCAAGGAAGCGAAGAACGAACTTCATCTTCTGGTGCATCCGAATGCGGTACGAGCCGTAAAACTGAATCGGAAGACCGTCGACGCCCAGACGCTGCGTTCAGTCAATCATTATCTGATCCTTTACGTGGCGATCTTCGCATTTTCGGTCCTGCTCGTGTCCATCGACGGGTTCGATTTCACGACCAATTTCAGTTCCGTCGCAGCGACGCTGAACAACATCGGTCCCGGTCTTTCCATCGTCGGTCCGACAGGCAACTACAGCGGTTTTTCGATTTTCTCGAAACTCGTGCTGACTTTCGATATGATCGCGGGCAGGCTCGAACTGCTTCCGCTTTTGCTTTTGTTCTCCAGAAAGACCTGGAGCAAGCATTATTAAGCTGCACGCTTTATCGTACACCCACAGACAGGAGAAAACCAAATGAATCTGTTGAACGCGCTGAATGAAGCGCTGAAAGAAGGATTTGAAAAAGCCGGGCTGGATCCGGAATATGCAAAAGTCACCGTTTCCAACCGGCCCGACCTCGCGGAATATCAGTGCAACGCCGCCATGGCTCTTGCAAAAGTCCTCCATGCCTCGCCGATTTCGATCGCTGAGAAGGTCATCCCGTATTTGAAGGAAAACGGCGTGTTTTCCAAGGCCGAAGCCGTGATGCCGGGATTCATTAACCTGGACGTTTCTCCGTCGTTTTTGGCCCGTTTTGCGGCTTCCATGAGCACTGCAGCGTCGTTTGGCGCCAACGTTGAGACGAAGCCGAAGAAAATCATCGTGGATTACGGCGGACCGAACGTCGCAAAGCCTCTGCACATCGGACATCTTCTGAGCGCGATCATCGGCGAATCGATCAAGCGGATCCTGCTATTCATGGGCAATGACGTCATCGGCGACATCCATCTCGGCGACTGGGGCCTGCAGTTCGGTCTCATCATTGAGGAACTGAAGGACAGAAAGCCGGATCTTCCGTATTTCGATCCCGGGTTCAAAGGGGAATACCCCGAAGAAGCGCCGTTCACTTTGACGGAACTTGAAGAGATCTATCCTGCGGCATCCTCAAGGAGCAAGACAGACGAGGCGTTTTTGGCACGCGCTCACGAAGCCACCTACAGACTTCAGCACCGCGACCCCGCCACGCTTGCGCTCTGGAAGCACATCATGCACCTCAGCATTGCAGACGAAAAGAAACTGTACGACCGTCTGGACGTGCATTTCGATCTCTGGTGCGGAGAATCGGACGCGGGTCCGTACGTGCCGGAAGTCGTCGGCATCGTGAAAGAAACCGGACTTGCCAGGATGTCGGAAGGCGCGCTCATCGTGGACGTGGCGGAAGAGAGCGACACGCGGGAGATCCCGCCGTGCATCATCTTAAAATCCGACGGCGCGGCCCTCTATCAGACGACGGACCTTGCAACGCTGATCATGCGGATGCGGAACTGGCAGCCGGATGAATTGATCTACATTACGGACAAGCGTCAGGAACTGCATTTCACGCAGGTGTTCCGCGTCGCAAAAAAGACCGGCATCGTGAAAGAGGAGACCGTTCTGAAGCATATCGGCTACGGAACGATGAACGGAAAGGACGGAAAGCCGTTCAAGACACGCACCGGCGGCGTGATGCGCCTCGAAACGCTGATTCAGGAAATCGAAGATGCGGTCCGGGAAAAAATGCGCGACCGTTACGAGGAATCCGAATTGTCGGATGAGATCGTGAGCCAGGTGGCGCTCTCCGCGATCAAATACGGCGATCTTTCGAATCAGGCGCGGAAAGACTACAATTTCGACATCGACCGGTTCGCTTCTTTTGAAGGAAACACAGGACCTTACGTACTTTACAACATCGTCCGGATCAAATCGATCCTCTCGAAAGCCGGAGGCTGTGGGTCGGATGCCTTTTCGACGGATTTCCTGCCGCTCGATGCTCCGGGGATGAAGGCGCTGTTATTGAAGCTTGCCGGTTTTTCCGACATGATGGACGCTGCGTACGAAGACCTTGCGCCGCACAGGATCTGTCAGTATATTCATGAACTCTCGGATGCTTTCAGCAGTTTCTATCACGACACGCCGATCTTAAAGGAAACCGATGAAGACAAGAAGAAGAGTCTGATCGGGCTTCTCGCACTCGTGAAGCGAGTTCTGGAGACCTGCATCGGTCTGCTCGGCTTTACGGCGCCCGAAAAGATGTAAGCACGGATCAGGAATTAATGAAATCGGAAATCATTCACGGCTACCAAAGCAATGATCTTTTAAGAAAATCATTGAACGATCTCGCGGGAAAGGTCTTCGGCGGATTGAATTTCGAGGGCTGGTATCAAAACGGATTCTGGACGGACAACTACGTCCCGTATTCCGTCGTGATCGACGGCAAAGTCGTTTCGAACGTATCAGTGAACAGATGCGATATGTATTACGGCGGCAGGATCGTGCACCTCATCCAACTCGGAACGGTCATGACGGATCCCGATCACCGGGGCAAGGGCTATTCCAAAGCATTGATGGAACAGATCCTTTTCGATTACGAAGGAAAAACAGACGGGATCTACCTGTATGCCAATGATTCGGTCACGGGATTTTATCCCAGGTTCGGGTTCATTGAAAAGAAAGAATACCAATACAGCAAACCCGTGAACCCGGATACAAGGAAAACGGCCGTTCCGGTCCCGATGAAAATGAAAAGCGATTGGGACAAAATGGTCCGGATACTGAACGAGACCGAGCAGAACAGCAGGCTGTACATGGTTTCCAATTCCGGTCTGTATATGTTCTACCTGTCGCAGTTCATGCAGGAGAACGCGTTTTATATTCCCGGATGCGATAGTTATGCGATCGCGGAAACAGAAGACGACACGCTGATCCTCCATACCGTGATCGGAAAAGGCGATTTAGATCAGGTGATTGCGGCGTTCGGTAAAGACGTGAAGAACGTCGTTCTGAATTTTACCCCGCGGAATACCGAAGGATGGGGCAGAACCGAGGTTTATGAAGAAGACACGCATTTGTTCGTGCGCGGCAGATTCTTCGAGGAAACGGCAGGAGATGCCTATATGTTCCAGGCGATCACACATGCTTGAGCGGATGAAAGACTTTTTTGAAACACGGCTGGAGGGCTATGAGCAGCACCAACTGACGTGCATTGATTCTGCCACGGAATTCTATCCGTTTACCGCACACTGTCTTCCGCAGAACACCGGTGCAGCCATCCTGGATTTGGGATGCGGCACCGGTCTTGAATTGGATAATTATTATGAGGCCGCGCCTGCGGCTATCGTTACCGGCATCGACCTTTCCCCCCGGATGCTGGCGCGTCTCCGCGATAAGTTCCCCGAAAAGTCATTGACTCTCATCGAAGGCTCCTATTTTGACGTGCCGTTAGGCGAAGACTTCTTTGACGCCGCGGTATCGGTCGAGTCGCTGCATCATTTCACAAAAGAACAAAAGATCCCTTTGTATGAGAAGGTGAGAAAAGCGTTGAAACCCGGCGGCTTTCTGATCCTGACCGATTACTTCGCGGCTTCCGACGAAGAAGAACAGTCCCGGCGTGATGAATTCGTTCGGCTGAGGGAGGAACAGGGCATTTTCGACGATGCATTCTATCATTTCGATACCCCGTTGACCGTCAGTCATGAAAAAGAAGCCCTGCTGCTCGCCGGCTTCTCGTACGTAAGCGTATTGAAACACTGGGGACCGACTTATACGCTGAAGGCATTCCGCGGGCCGGTGATCGCTTCCTGCGGAAACGACTGTTCCGCCTGCCCGCGATACGTGGCATCTCCTTATGAAAAGACAGAGGAAGAGTTACTTCATATCGCTGAACTTTGGCAGAAAATCGGCTACAAGGATCATTTGGCGTCTGTCAATGAAATATCATGCACGGGCTGTCAGATCGACAACCCGTGCAGATACGGTATCAAAAAATGCTGTGCAGAAAAAGGAGTCACGACCTGCGCCTCCTGTCCTGACTATCCCTGCAGAACGACGGAAGAGTGCTTCCGTGTGACACGATCTTTCGAGCCAAAATGCCGTGAAGTATTGAACGACGCAGAATATGCGGTTTTGGAAAAAGCCTTTTTCGAAAAAGACAAGAATCTGAACTCCTTACGCTCCTGACATTGGCCGTTTTTATTCCGCATTGATCAGATAATACAGACAGGGGAACTGTTCTCCGATCGTGAAGATCATTTTCCCGTCCTCAAACTTCGACGGGACGACGCCAACGTAATATCCTTCGGCGTTGATGCCCCAGACTCTGAGATCTTTCCGGTCGGTTTTCAACGTGATCCTCGCATGGATCGCCTCGGAAATGATCGGCGCATGACCGTAATCGATGAGTTTCTCTCCGTCAAACTGTGATTCTGTGTTCCGTGCACGGCCGATCGCGCTGAGCAGCATGTTGTCTGAACTTTCGATCGGCGTGTCGTTTAAGGAGGAGAGGGCGACCACCGCGAAATCGGTGTAGCTTTCCACCTTCATGCCCGTGACTTCCGTGCCCGGCTTCGGGGAAACGCCCTGATTGATCTTTGCGAGTTTTCCGTACAGGATCTTCGTTCGGGGCGTATCCACGGCTCCGAATTTGTTCTTCAGATCCCGCCAGAGTTCACCCGTGTCGGAGACGATCCGGTCAGGCGTTTCGCGTTCGACGGCATCGGTCACGTCAATGACTTCGTCGCAGTCTGTTCCTTCCATTCCATCGAGAAGTGTGACCATTCGATGGATCTCGAGCCCTGTTTCAAAAGCTTTCGAA
>JAEEIV010000027.1 GCA_016281555.1 Lachnospiraceae bacterium
ATCGTCGTACCGACGCCGACTTCGGTTTCGATCTCCAGAGTATCCGTGTAGCGCTTCATGTTTGGAAGGCCCATGCCCGCGCCGAATCCCAGAGACTGGATCGAACTCGGCGCAGTGGAAAACCCTTCCTGCATGGCCTGTTCGACGTTCGGGATCCCGGGGCCCTGATCCTTCAGGATGATCTCCACGGCGTCCTCTGAAACCAACACTTCCGCGACTCCGCCGTTTGCATGAATGACCATATTGATCTCCCCTTCATACATGGCGATGGATACCCGGCGGATGATTTCCGGCGGAAGACCGAGTTCGCGCAGATTTTTCTTCACATGGACGGAAGCCTGTCCTGCCGATGTGAAGTCCGATCCGTCGACCTCAAAAGTAAACTTTAACGGTTCACTCATGACGAACCTTTTTTCCGATGAGACCGTTCGCGTAGAGCATGCCGCAGGCGTCATACATGCGGTAATCCGTCAGCATCATGACAATGCCGGTGCTCTTCGCGAGTTTGATCATCTCCTCGGTCGGTTTCTTGGAGCGAACGAACACGATGCAGACCATATCCATCATTTCCGCGGTCCGGATGACCTGTGAGTTCACAAGGCCGGTGAGCAGGACCGCCTGGTCCTTGACGTATGCCAATACGTCGCTCATCATGTCACTGCCGCAGGCGGAATACACATGATCCTGCAGATGTTCCTCCCCACAGACGACTTCCGCGTTCAGAAGTTCCCTTACGGTTTCGATCTTCATCTTCTTCCAATCCTCATTCTACGGGTCAATCCTGATACTTCGCGAGGACTTTGTCGATCTGATCCACCGTCATGCGGCCGTAAACGTCATCGTTCACGATCATGACCGGAGCCAGACCGCAGGCGCCGACACAGCGGGACGCCGTCAGGGAATACTTGCCGTCAGCCGTGCACTCGTCGGGGCCGATGCCGAGCTTCTCCTGAAGCTTCTCGAAAATCTCGCCGGAACCTTTGACATAGCAAGCCGTTCCGAGGCAGACAGAGACGTTGTACTTGCCCTTCGGGGAAAGTGCAAACTGCGCATAGAACGTCGCCACGCCGTAAACCTTTTCCAGCGGAACTTCCATGCCGTCCGCGATCATCTTCTGCACTTCGAAGGGCAGATATCCGTAGATATCCTGAGCCTTCTGCATGACGACCATCAGATTCGACTTGTCATTCTTGTTCTCGGCAATGAATGCCTGAAGCTCTGCTTCCTGCTCCTTCGTGCCGCTGAAAGGGATTTTACTGATTTTCTTTTTCATGAACAGAATCCTCCTGTAATGATAAACCGTGTTTTCCGGTTTCAAACCGCAATCAACCGGATTCTGACGAAGCCAGAATCACACGAATTGTATTCTAACACAGTTCCGGTGTTTTTTTCAAGACTCTTTGCCCGTTTCTCACAAAAAAAACATCGAAAACTTTTCAACAATTTCACATTCCCGGAAGAGACAAAAAGCGTGCCTTTTCAGAACGTGATGAGCTCCTTTGCCGGGGGATTGGCCAGTTTCAGATCGGTCACGTAAAAGACCGGTCCTTCCTCGCGGTATCCCTCGTGGAACTGCCACTTCATGGACGCCGTGATCGTCGCCCAGCCGCCGTTCGGAAGCGAAGACGCTTTTTCGTAAATGAAAATGTACGGCAGGAAGCGGATGTCCGCTTCGCAGCAGGTCATTGCCCGCCTGCCGGCGACGAACATGTTCTTCGGGAACTTCTTATCCTGCATGATCTGCAGCAGGAAGCGGATGCTCTTGTTCACATAGAGGTCCGGATGCTCCTGCAGATCGAGGAAGAACGAGCCCCAGACTTCATCGGTGATCTCGATCGGAACGGTCTCGAGGGAATACGGCAGGTCCGGTTCCGGACACTCGACCTCATTGCCCCGGTCATCCTCGAATACCAGCGTGCAGCGCGGATTGACCGAACGCACCGTGCGCTGATACCGCACGAGATCGGTGTCCTTCCTGCACCGGTTGAAGATGACCATGTCCGTGTTCATCAGGAAGGCCATGGACTGAGCTTTGATGTTATCGAGATAAAGCCCGAAATTCGCTCCGTCCAGGATCGTGATGATCTGGTAGATCATCCAGAACTTCGGGAGCTCGAGCGTCAGGATCTTCTGAAGATCCCACATGCCGTTGTATTCGATCAGCACGCGCTCGGGCGCATAGAGATTCTGCACGCTCTTTAAATAGTCCGTGGTCAGTTCGGTCTCGTCGTTCACAATGACAAGACTGGACCGCGTTTTCTTCAGGATCTTCGCGTCGAACTCCTCTTCTCCTTCCTCGGTCAGGATGAGAAGCGAGTGGCTGCCGTCATTGAAATACGGCTCTTGCAGCGTATATTTTAAAAAGTTCGTTTTCCCGCCGTCCAGGAAACCGGTGATCAGATAGACGGGAATCGTCGGGTCTTTTTTCGCCATACTGCTCCTTGCTCATGCCGCGGTCCGTACGCGTCAGACTTTTTTCAATTAAACCCCGAACAGCTCCGCGAGTTTTGCTTCCTACTATTCGGATCCGATGACGCAGCAACGTCCCGTATATTCGGGCTCGCCGGAACGGATCTCGTATTCGCCCGGAACGAGGTCGAAATACGCCCAGTCACCGTCGGTCAGCGGCACCATTCCCTTTGCCCGGAGGATCAGGCCGTACTCGGAACTCTCGGAAAGCTTCTCGAGGATCTCGTCCAGCACGTCTTTTTCAAACTTTTTCGGCGTCTCCATGCCCCAGCTGACGAACACCTCGTCCGCGTCATGCTCTCCGTGGTGGTGATGATGGTGATGATGGCCGCAGCCGCAGCTTTCCCCGTCGTGGTGGTGATGGTGCTCGTGTTCCTCTTCCTCGTCATCGTCGTCATCATGATGATGGCCGTGGCAGCACTCCCCGTCATCGTCGTCATCATGATGATGGCCGTGGCAGCACTCTTCCTCTTCACCGTGATGGTGGTGATGATGGTGCTCGTGCTCGTCCTCATCCTCATCGTCGTCTTCGTCCTCATGCTGCTTTGCGGCAAGGTCCATGAGTTCCTTCGTGAGGTCCTCGGAATCCTCCAGCGCGGCCAGGATCTTCTTTCCGTCGAGTTCATCCCAGGGGGTCGTAATGATCCTTGCCTTCGGATTCTTTGTGCGGAGCAGCGCAACCGCCTCCGCGAGCTTTTCCTCGGAGATCAGCTGCGTTCTCGACAGCACGATCGTTCCGGCGTTCTCGATCTGATTGTCATAGAATTCGCCGAAGTTCTTCATATAAACCTTGCACTTCGACGCGTCCGCGACCGTTGCGGCGGAATTCAGTTCCAGTTCGCACTCTTCGGATACGCGGTTCACGGCGGCCATGACGTCGGAAAGTTTCCCGACGCCCGAAGGCTCAATGATCACGCGGTCCGGATGGTATTCGGTGACGACCTTTTTCAGTGCCACGCCGAAATCGCCGACCAGCGAACAGCAGATACAGCCGGAATTCATTTCGGTGATGTTGATGCCGGCATCCTTTAAAAAGCCGCCGTCAATGCCGATCTCGCCGAACTCGTTCTCGATCAGAACGATCTGCTCGCCCTGCAGGGCTTCTTCCAACAGTTTCCGGATCAGCGTCGTTTTTCCCGCGCCCAAAAATCCGGAGATCACATCAATCTTTGCCATTGCATTGCCTCCTATTTTTCAAACTTCGTACAGTACGCCAGAACGCCCGCGACGGTCTTTCCGTCCTGTATCGTTCCGTTGAAAATCATCTCTTTCAGTTCGTCGACGGAATAAGCCTCGACGTCAATGAATTCGTCCTCGTCCGGGTGTGCCGCCGTCGGAATGAGCTCGGTCGCCACGAAAACATCGAGGATCTCGGTCGAATACGCGATCGCATCTGCGATGCGGATCAGAAACTCCAGATGTCCCGCCTGAAATCCGGTCTCCTCTTCGAGTTCCCGCACAATGCAGTCACGGGTGGATTCCCGGTCGGAATCGCGTTTCCCGGCAGGAATTTCCAGTGTTTCCCGCTCGACGGGATTCCGGTATTGACGGACCAAAAGGATCTTTCCGTCGTTACGGACCGCAACGACAGCCGCCGCCCCGTTGTGGACGATCGTATCCCAGATATGCCGCTTTCCGTCCGGCGTCTCCATCGTATCTTCGTAATAATCGAAGATATGTCCGCGGTGGACCAGCGTTCTGCCGACGCGTTTGATCTCTTCCATAAGCGCCCCTTCATCAGACACAACAAAACGGCCGAAAGCTTCTCTCGACCGTTTTTAGAATACCTCTTTTTCGTCTTTTTGTCAATTTGATTGCCCGAGGCTTCACGATTCTTTCACAGTTTGTATCCGGTCCCGACGAACTGCGCAATGCGCCTGCCGAGGCCGTCTTCCACGTCGATGTCATACACGCAGGTCGTGCGGCCGTCCCGCACCTGATGCGCCCTAGCGATGAGGATCTTGTCCTTCGGAGCGGTCAGGTAATTGATGCTGACCTGAAGCGCCACCGTCGGACGGTGCACGTTGTTGACCGCGGCCGCAAAGGCAAAGTCTGCCAGAGTAAAGATCACGCCGCCCATGACGCCGCCTTCGGCGTTTAAGTGCCGCCCGTCCACCGTCATCCGTGTCACGGCCGTGCCTTCGCCGATCTCGACGATCTCCATCCCATTGCCGGTCGCGAATGTATCCTTTGTAAAATATGCCCTTGCCTCTTCCAATGAACCGAATACACCCATGGTCTGACTGTCCTTTCTGCCTTTTCGGGGTCCTGCGTTTACTGTGCTTTGCCCATCATAGCATGCTTTCCCCGAAAACACAATCGCACAATGCCGCGCCTGCGGAAAAAAGAATGCGTAGGTCCGTCGATTCATCTTGACGAAGCCGATGCTTTATGCTACGCTGGGGTTGGAAAGGAACCCCCCTTTCCCCATCGGCGGAAATACTCATTTGTGCTTTCCCGGAAATGCTTTGAAGCCGGAAAGATCCGGCATTCACCACATGCTCCGGTTATCCGCACATCAGGGTGCCGCCATTCTATAGAAAAGGCTCATCTCCGCTTCCGAAAGGAACGCATGGAGATGAGCCGTTTTTATGCCCTTATCCGGTCGGAAAAGGTCAGAAAAGTTTTCCGGGATTCAGAATCTCGTCCGGGTCAAAGACCTCATTGGCACAGTTTCTTTGGAA
>JAEEIV010000028.1 GCA_016281555.1 Lachnospiraceae bacterium
CAGTCGCCGTCGCCGAGCTTGTACTGGTTGGACATCATCCACATATTGTCCGAGAATTCTGCGGTGACGGTCACGGACGCGGTCGGCTCCGTCGTGCTGGGCGTGATGTCGCTGATGGTCGGCTTCACCTTGTCGATGTTCTCAATCCTGATGCTGACCGGATTGGATTCGTTGTCGGATGTATCGACGGCCTTGAACGTGACGGTCGTGTTGTTATCTGTCACGACCACGCCGCCCGTGTAATCCTGCCATGCGCCGTCGTCGATCCTGTACAGCGAGGACTTCAGCGCCACGTCGTCCGCAAAGTCAGCGGTCACGATCACGTCCTGATTGGTCGGTGCGGTCGTGCTCGCCTGAATGTTCGTGACCATCGGTTTCGTGGTGTCCGGCACGATCGTTTCGATGTTCGATACGGCATAGCAGTCGGTCGTTTCGTTGCCTGCCGTATCGACCGCCTTGAAGTAGACCGTGGTGTTCGTCGTGACGGTCACGCCGTTCGTGTAGTCGGTCCAGTCTCCCAGACCGACCTTGTACTGCTGCGAGGCCAATGCCACATCGTCGGCGAAGTTCGCCGTCACGGTCACGGATGCGGCTGGTTCCGTCGTGCTCGGTGTAATGCCCGTAATCGTCGGTTTCACCTTGTCGATGTTGGAAATCGCGATCTCGGCGACCTCGGATTCGTTCCCGGAAGTATCGACCGCCTTGAAATAAACGGTCGCGTTTTCGGTCACGGTCACGCCGTCGACATAGTCCGTCCACGCGCCGTCGTTGATCTTGTACAGTTTGGATTTCACCGCCACATTGTCCGCAAAGACCGCCGTCACGGTCACATTCTGGTTCGTCGGAGTCGTGATGGACGCCGTGACGTTCGAGACCGTCGGCGCGACGGTGTCCTCCGGAACGATTTCCGGCGCTTCCACCGTAACGGTCAGGCTGCCATCCGCCAAATTCAGGGTATAATCCGTGCCGTTGATCGTCGCGGTCTGTCTGACCATGAGTGAGCCGAGCTCAGCGCCCTCGGTGTTCACGACCGTGATCTCGCTGTTGAATGCGGATGCGCCGTCGGCCAGACGGTATTCGCCGTTCGACTGCGTACCATCGACCGTGAGCGTGTATTTCAACATGTCTCCGCCTTCGATCTTCGGCAGGTCGTTCACGAGCGCCATAGCTCCGGCGGTCGTCCCGGTCAGGTCGAAGTCCAGGATCGCGCCGGGATCGACGGAAATCGTACCGTTGAGGATCGTAATCCGCCCGGTGAGCCGTCCGCCTGTCGAGACATGAACACTGCGGTAAACCCCATCATCATCTTCTTCTTCCTGTTCAAAATCTATGGTAACATTGCTCGCCACGCCGCCGTTCCGAATATTCATATGTCCCCTGAAAACAGAGGTGTCGTTTGCCGTGCCGCCGCTTGAGATGATGAAGTTGGTATAGTTGCCCCGGATCGTAGTGTTGTTCAGCACGGCGCCCGGTTCACAGTAAAAAAAACCGTTTCCATAAACCACGGTGTTGTTCATCACGCCGCCGAAAACTTCACAGTGCACGAAGGAGAAGTCATCCTCGTCCTCCATGCCTATAACGGTGTTGTTCATCACGCCGCCGGAGAAAAGATTGAGAGAGCCGTCCCGCATGGTGATGCCGTCCGTCGAGCAGCCGCTGAAAATATTGAGACGCCCGTTGCTGTAGACGGTATATCCGGAAAGGAAGCCGTTCTTCATCTCGAAGAATCTGTAATCGTCGTCCGGACCTTCGCATATGCCTTGCACATAAGTGTTTGGCGCCACATCAAACCCGACGCAGGCTCCCGTCCTCACTTCAACATTCATTGCCGTGCCGCCGCTGCTGATGTAGAGAGAACCATCATCATCTTCTGTGACTGTGACGCTGTTTGCCGTGCCGCCGCTCCAGACAGTCATGCTGCCGCCCCAAACCTCAGTTTGAAATGCGGTGCCGCCGGACATCACGTTCATCTCGATGAGTTCACCCAGCTCTTTGCGGACCATGACAGCGGCATGGGAAATCAGCTGACCGCTCGAACCGAGATAGACCCCGGAGTATTCGTTGACAAAGGTCACGACAGCTCCATCATCAATCCGGAGCGTTCCTTCGCATGGAGTCCAATTGATATTCGTCGCCGTACCGCCGCTGTTAACATGGAACCAAGCGCCATTGACAACGGTTGTATTGTCCGCCGTGCCGCCGTCATCAATCCAGAGATCGCCGCCGGAGTTGACCGTGGCGCTGGTCACCGTGCCGCCAGACGATATTTCCAAATGACTGTCCGATCTGATGGTGACGAGGTCTGCCGTACCGCCGGAGTCAACCAGAGCAAAGCCGTCAAGAGTGACATCCGTTGCCGTTCCACCATTATTGACTTCAAACCAACCGCCGGTGCAAATTAAGCCGGTCGCCACACCGCCGGAATAAATGTTCACATAGGCGGCTATGGTGTCAATCGCCGTGCCGCCGGAATAGATGTACACTCTGGCATCATCGGCTACGGTGTCAATCGCCGTGCCGCCGGACATCACATACATTTCATCACTGTACTCGTCGTTGCTACTGAGTGTTTTTGAGCTCATCACCATGGCGGAGGAGACCAGATGGCCGCCGGTTCCGAAATAGACCCCGGAATATTCGCTGACAAAGGTTGCAGTGGCGCCGGAACTGACCAAAACCCTTCCTTCACACGGAGTCCAGACAATATTTGTCGCCGTACCGCCTGATTCGACCCAAAGATGACCGCCGGGTTTGATGGTGACGAAGTTTGCCGATCCGCCAGAGTAAATGCCTACTTCGGCAGCCCCGTCGGCAGTAGTATCAATGGCTGTGCCGCCGGAGAAAACGTAGAGCGCGCCGGAATTGGCCGTGGTGTCAATCGCCGTGCCACCGGACATCACGTACAATATGCCATATTCGTCGTACAAAGAGCTGCCGGAAATCGTTGTATCTTTGTATATGGTGTTTGCGGAAACGTACACCGTTTCCGAAATAACCTGCCCGGAAACGACATTCTCCGATGCCGATTGAATGTTCGTCACGGCATAGCTTTCTGTCGTTTCGTTGCCTGCCGCATCAATCGCCTTGAAGTAGACAGTAGTGTTTTCCGTCACAATCACGCCGCCGGCGGGACAGGCTTTCCATTCGCCGGTTTCGCCGATGCGGTACAGCGACTGCGACAGTTCCACATCGTCGGCGAAAATCGCCGTGACGGTCACGAACGGGACATCCGGCTCCGTGGCGCTCGGCATGATGTTCGTGATGGTCGGTTTCACCTTGTCGATATTGTCGATCGTGATGCTGACCGGATCGGATTCATTGTCCGAGGTGTCGATCGCCTTGAAGTAAACCGTGGCATTTTCCTCGACGGTCACGCCGTTCGTGTATGCGATCCATTGACCGTTTTCCCCGATGCGGTACAGTTTGGACGCCACGGCGAAATTGTCGGAAAAAGACGCAGTGACGGTCACGTTCCGATTCGTCGGAGTCGTGATGTCCGCCTTGAGGCCGGAGACCGTCGGCGCGACGGTGTCGGCGGGGAGATTCCCCGACGCTTTCACCATGACAGAGAGGCTGCCGTCCGCTACGTTCAGCGTGTACTCCGCGCCGTTGATCGTCGCGGACTGTCCGACCATGAGTGCGCCGAGCTGAACTCCGGAAGTATTCACCACTGTGAGCACGTTGTAGAAGATCGGCACGCCGTCGGCGAGCCGGTATATCCCCGACGGCTGCATGCCGTCCACCGTGAGCGTGTAATACGGCGATCCGGTCACGACTGACAGGTCGTTTACGAGCGCAGCGGCTCCGGCGGTCGTCCCGGTCAGGTCAAAATCGACAATCGCGCCGGCATCGGCATAAATAATTGCCTTTTCATTGAATACCATTCGTCCGGTGAGTTTGCCTCCGGAGGAGAGATGGATGCCGGGATTCAGACGCTCCGGCCCATCATCCCGCCATGACGACGAAGCATACGAAGACGTATAGCTCGCGGTGAGACCGGACACCACGCCGCCCGAGGAGATGATCAGATAGCTTTCGTTGATCGTGACATCGTTCGCCGTACCGCCCGAGGAGACGCACATGCTTCCGCGTAAGGAGTACCAGCTGCCTTCGCCTTCGTCTTCGTGCCATTGGGCGTCGATCTCAACATGGTTCGCCACGCCGCCGCTCTCGATCAGGATGATGCCTCCTTCATAGTATCGCCAGTCGTCATCATCGGTGCAGCCGGACACGACGATGTAGTCCGCAATGCCGCCGGAGGAGACGGAGAGCGCCCCATTGTTCAGTATCTCGACATGGTCCGCCTTGCCGCCGGAGTGAATGAACAGTCCGCCCGTCAGTTCGAGAATCCCAACATCATTATATTCGTATTCGCCCAGGACCGTGACATGGCTTGCCGTACCGCCGGAGAATACATACATCTCGGCCCCGTCGAGAGTTGTTGAATTCATCACCATGGCGGAGGAGACCAGCTGGCCGCCGCCTCCGTAATAGACTCCGGAATACTGGCTGGCAAAGGTCACGACGGCCCCCTCATTGATCGAAAGGGTTCCTTCGCATGGCGTCCAATCGATATTCGTCGCCGTACCGCCGGAGGAGACAGAGAGATAGCCGCCGGAGTTGACAGTGGCGCTGTTCGCCGTGCCGCCGGTTTCGACCTCGAGCCCGCCGCCATTGAGCGTAGCGCCGTTCGCCGTGCCGCCGGAGGAAACATGAAGATGGCCCCTGGAATTGACCGTAGCGCCGTTCGCCATGCCGCCGGACAACACGTGCAATCCGCCGCCGGAATTGACTGTGGTGTTATTCGCCGTGCCGCCGGGTTGAACGAAGAGATAGCCGCCGGAGTTGACCGTGGTATCGTAATATATTTCACCTTCTTGAATTGACTTCGCCGTGCTGCTCACAATATATCCGGAAGACGTGACGGAATATCCACCAAAGAAGTTCGAGACGGCATGGCTTGCGATTTCGGATATGTTGCCCGCCGCATCGATTCCCCGGAAATACACGATGCCGTTATCCGTGAACTTGACAGAAGATGTATATTCGTTCCAGTTTTGAGCGTCAAAGCTGTATTCTTTCTCTGCGGAATCATCGCTGAAGGCCGCCGAGACGAACAGCTCATTAATCGTGGAGGAATCCACGGCCGCCGTCGGTTTCGCCGGCGGTGTCTTGTCGATGTTCGAGACCGTATAGCCGATGATGTCGGACTCGTTCCCGGAGAGGTCGACCGCCTTGAAATAGACCGTGGAGTTTTCGGTGACGGTCACGCCGCCGGTATAGCTTATCCAGTCTCCGGTCGTGCCGATACGGTAGAGCTTAGATGCTACCGCCACATTGTCGGAGAACGTCGCAGTGACGGTCACGTTCTGATTCGTCGGGACCGTGATGTCCGCCGCGACATTTGCGACGGTCGGCGCGCTCATGTCATGTTCGGAAACGGTCAGCGTCAGTGTCCCGGCGTTGAATTTCAGGTTGTAGTCCGAGCCGTTGAAAACCGTCGGCTTTTCAACAGTGAGCGTGCCGAGAGCCGTGCCGGAAGCGTTTTTCACCGTGATCGTCCTGGTGAACTCCGTCACGCCGGCGGAGAGGAGATACGTGCCGAAAGCTTGTTCGTCCGAAACCGTGAGGGTCAGGTCGGGGGCGCCACCGACGAGGGAGAAATTGCTCACGAGGGGCGTCGTTTCCGTTCCGGCGCGGGCGGAGATATCGAAGTCGAGCACGGAACCTTCTTCCATGGTGACGACCGCTTCGTCTGTAAATGTCATTGCTCCGGTCAGTTTGCCGCCGGAAAGGACCTCCAGAGTGCCGCTTTCCTCGATGGTGACGCCGCTCACGGTGCCGGATATCCCGATATGGGCGGCCCCGCCGTTTTCGATCAAAACGGTTTTTGCGATGCCGCCGGATGAGACATGAAGTTGGCCGTTTTCATGGACCAGGATATCGTTTGCCAGCCCCAGGCTCTTGACATACATTTCCCCTGCGGCGTTGACCGTAGTATTGTTTGCCGTGCCGCCGGAGAGGACATTAAGCCAGCCCGAGGTGACCCCGTAATTGGAAAGGAGACAATCCTTGAACTCGAATGCGGACCCCGCATAGGTCCCTGCAATATAAGTGCCCTGCGCCAAAGTCAGGGAGAGGAACGCGCCGGATGCCGCCGCGATTCCCGCTGCCGTGCCGCCGGAATTGACCCGGATCCTGCCGCCGCTTTCGATTTCGACACCGTTCGCCACGCCATCGGAATGAACGAAGAGGTAGCCGCTCTGATTGATCGTGACGTCGCTCGCTGTCGTGCCGGAATGAATCGTCGCGGAGGTGCTGGAAAGAACCAGACCGGAGAACGAGTTGGACGCAAGAGAGACAGGCGTGTCGCTTCCAAACGAGACATATCCGCCGTTTTCCACGACTCCCGTTGCCGTGCCGCCGCTGGAGACGACAAGATATCCGCCCGCATCGACCATGACGCTGTTGCCTGTTCCGCCGGAGGAGACATACAGGACCCCGGCATTCTGGACCGTTGTGCTGTTCGCCATGCCGCCGCTGGAAACATCGAGACGGCCTTTGCTGACGGTGGCGCCGGTCGCCGTACCGCCGCTGAGAACATACATGGAGCCGCGGTTGTTGACCGTGGCGCTGTTCGCCGTGCCGCCGGAGGAGACGACAAGACATCCGCTCACATTGACCGTGGCGCTGTTTGCCGTGCCGCCGTTGAAAACCGTCATTGAACCGCCGGAATTGACCGTGGTTTCGTTCGCCGTGCCGCCGCTGGAGACATGGAGCTTGCCGCCGAAGTCGACCGTGGTGCCGTTCGCCGTGCCGCCGCTGGAAACATGCAGATATCCGATGGAGTTGACAATGGTCTCTACCGCCGTACCGCCGGAGTAGACTGCAACAAAGCCGCCGGAGTTGACGGTAGTCCTGTTGGCTGAATGGTACACGTAAAGAGAACCGGAGTTGACGGTTGTATCGTTAGCCGTGCCGCCGGGTTGAACGTCGAGATATCCCAGGTTGACGGTGGCGCTGTTTGCCGTACCGCTGGAGAACACATCGACATAGCCGCCGGAGTTAATGGTCGTGCTGTTCGCCGTGCCGCCGGAGGAGACAGACAGAAAGCCGGAGGAATTGACGGTGGCGCTGTTCGCCGTGCCGCCGGAGAAAACGAGGAGATAGCCGCCGGAGTTGGTCGTGATGTTCCGGCAGGTTTCAGCGCCTGAAACGGCGAGGGTCTCCCCGTTCGACAGGATTATTCCGGCAAAGGTGTCGTTGCCGCCGGAAACGGTCAGAGTCAGGCTTCCTTCATCAAGATTCAGCGCATATCCGGTTTTCCCGACGTTTAACGTTTCTCCAGCTGTGAGCGTGCCGAGCGATTCGCCGAACATATCCTTTACCGAGATCGTTTTGTTGAATGCCTCTGCTCCGGTTGCCGCCAGTACGTACGTGCCGTTCGTCTGAGATGTGCCGGAGACCGTAAGCGTGTAGTTCATATTTTCCCAGTTGGAAATCAGTGACAGTGTGTTGAGCCGCACAGAATACCGGGGGCCAAGCGATGAAATGTCGAAGTCGAGGATTGCGCCGGAGTAAGCCGAAACATGCGCACCGCTTTCGATCATAACCTCTCCGGTCAGTTTGCCGCCGGGCCCGACAAAAACATTTACCCCGGATCCGAAGGTCGCGCCGTTCATCTCCCCGCCTCCGTTAACATCTACTGTGCCGGAGTTGACCGCAGTGTTATTTGCGGTTCCGCCGGAGGAGATATAGAAATGACCATTATTGACTGTCGTGTTGTCGGCCGTGCCGCCGGAGGAGATTGTCATGTTCCCGTGAACAATTGTGGTTTCGGATATCATCCCCCCGGTATAGACAACGATCCCGCCGCTTTCCAGCCTGGTGTTGTACGCTTTGCCGCCGGAACAGATCATGAAAAGATCGCCATCTTTGAAGAACGTGATGTCTGTCGCGGTCGTTCCTTCGTGTACGGTGGCATTGCGGGAGAGAGTCAGCCCGGACAGGACGTTCGGGATGAATGTCGCTTCCGCTCCATCTTGAACCCAGATGTTGCCGCCGTTTTCGACGATCCCTATAGCTGCCCCGCCAGAGGATATCTCCAGGAAAACATCGGGATTGACTGCAACGCCGTTTGCGGTTACGCCGGAAAGGATATGAAAGCTCCCTCCGGAGCAGAGTTTTATATTGTTCAATGAGGCGCCGGAAACAAAGGAAAATTCGCTGTTGTTTACCGTGACGTCGTTTGCCGTGCCACCGGAGGAAATATAGAATCTTCCGTCGGAATTGACTGTGACGCTGTTCACCACGCCGCCTGACTGAATCCATATGCTCCCGCTGAAGATCGTAGTGTTGTTCGCGGTCCCGCCGGAAAAGATTTCCAATGATCCTCGGGATATTACGGTGCCATTCGCTCTGCCGTCGGAGTAGACCTCAAGTCTGCCTCCGGCTGAAAGTGTGGTATCATTTGCGATCGTGCCGGAATGAACCGTTGCGGAAGCGTTGGAAAGGACTGTGTTGGAGAAGGTGTTTTCCATAAACGAGACGGTTGCACCGTCAAAGGTCTGAACATATCCGCCGTTTTCCAGGATATGATTTGCAGTCGCACCTGAGGAAATCCGAATGCTGCCGCCGGAATTGACCGTGGCGCTGTTCGCCGTGCCGCCGGCGAAAATTCGGATGTTGCCGCCGGAATTGACCGTGGTGCTGTTTGCCGCGGCATCCGATTCAACCGCAATATATCCGCCGGAATTGACCGTGGTGCTGTTTGCCGTACCGCTGTTTGCGACAGTTATGATCCCGCCGGAGTTGACAGAGGTGTTGTTCGCCGTGCCGCTGAAGCAGACTTCAAGCCTGCCGCCGGAATTGACCGTGGCGCTGTCTGCCGTGCCGTAGACCCCGAGGAAGCCGCCGGAGTTGACCGTGGCGCTGTTCACCGTGCCACCGCTGGAGACAATGAGACGGCCATCGTCGTTGACCGTGGCGCTGTTCGCCGTGCCGCCGGCTTGTACGGTCATAAAATCGTTAACGCCAAGGATGATTCCGCTGCTGGTTTCGCCGCTGGAAATGACAATGTTCATGGTAAACACCTTCTCGTATATTAAAAAAAATGTTTGGAATGCGAAAAAAACTTACTTCATATTTAAAATGTCCATTTGCGGCGATCAATCTAACACGCTCCCGATTTTTTTAAAAAAAGGCGCTCATGGGTAAAGATGAAAAAAACAGGACTCCGTAGAGCGATGCAAAACGCTCTATTCAACGATTTCTGCCAGGGGTTCTTTGCCTTGGACGGGTTCGCGATGAACAGCGGCTGACGATTTCCTTGTACCCTGAACGTCGTATAGCCCGGAATTCGATATGGATTATTCCGGCGAACGATCCTGATCCCGTTCTACGGTAAGGATCAGGGTGCGGATGCCTTCCTGTGTCGGGTACTCGCCTGTTCTGCTTTCCACGACCCCCGAGGAAAGCGAGTAGACCGTGCCGTCAACAGAAAAACTTTTCCCGATGGAAAGCACATCGTGATAAACCGTGCTGTCGATCATGATCGAGACCGCGGAATCGAATTTGTCGGCGCAGGTTCCCAGCAGATAGGTCCCCATAGCCTGATCCGGCATGACGCGGATCGTATAGCTGTGCGCCCCGATGAAGGAATTGAGTTCGTTGAAAAGAAGCCTCGTGGCGGGTATCCCTTCGACTCTATTGCTGAGGGAGCTGAAAATGACCTCGACTCTGTAATCGAACCGGGACGTGCTTGTTTCCGTCCGTTCGGTCAGATCAAACACGATGTCGGTTTTCCTGTCATCAATGACCGGGAATGTCCGTGCCTTGTCGTTAATCATGGGGAGCATCATCCCGGCGCCCAACGGAGCCCACGCCGCGCCGCCGACCGAAATCGTTCCGTTCAGGATCCCGTCCGTCATGTACCCCATGACGCCGCCGAGCTCGACTTTCACGCCATTGACCGCTCCTTTCGGGCGCACCTGCAGGAAGCCGCCTTTTTTCACTGTGATGTTTTCCGCAGTCCCGCCCGGGTTCACATAAATATCGCCGACATCCGACACGGAAGCATTTTTCAGGAGGCCGCTCACATCGCAGTTGCCGTCTCCCGTATTACGGGAATCCCCAGTATATGCCAGGTCTTCCATGATCGATCCGGCATCAATTCTGATGTTGGCTCCCATCGACCCCGGATTGACCCGCACCCGGTGCAAATGGCTGCCGCCTTCCAAATCCATACCCAATCGGTCGGAAACGTTCCAGAGGCATTTCGCCTTGCCGCCGTCTTTTACGGAAATCAGGACCGCCCGCCCCGGCGCTTCCGCATCGAGAATCCCGCCGCCATCGCCCATACAATCGGAGATCAGAGACATGTTTTTGAGCGTCAGTCGACACTCTGTGACATGAAACATCGGATCCGTTTCCGGTCCGATCAGGGTGATCCTGTTCTCGCCGCCATCCAGAATGATATTCTGCGTAACGGAAAGCGGAGACGCCAGCCGGATCGTATGATCGCCTGCAAACGAGATTGTCGCGCCCGCCCCATGTCTTTGTGCGTATTCGAACGCCTCGCGCAGACTGGTCACACCATCGTTTGCCTCCACAATATCCGAATTCGTGGTGACGACGAGCGGATCAAGGATTGTGTCGTTATTCCCTCCTTGCGGACGGAGGAAGAAGAGAAGAATGCTCGCGAGAAGCATCAGGAACGAAACAAGAAGAGTCGCGATCAAAAATACAGGCCGAGTCTTGTTGAAGGGCTGCCGTCCTTGCCCGATGGAACCGGGTTTTCTGCGGGACCTGTCGTCTTCTATCGCCGAAATGAACTCGGCTGCGTTTTGGAATCGTCTGGCCGGAGTCATGCCGCACGCCTTCATGTAAAGCGGACGTATGATCCCGATTTCCCGAAGCGTGATTTTCCCCGGCACGGAAGGGAAGTATACGACATCCTTCCCCGACCATGCGCAATAAAGGACTTTCCCGACGGCATACAGATCGCAAGCCTTGGACGAGTAAGAGCCCGGATTGTCGATCATCTCCGGGGGGATGAACCCGATGGTCCCTGCAGGATTTTCAGCCGTATCGGTAAGCAGGGTGTAATCGGTCAGCCTCGGTTTCCCGTCCATGAAGATGATGTTTTCCGGCTTGATGTCGCAATGGGAAAGCCCGGCTTCGTGAAGCTCGCCGACGGTCTTCAATATCTCCGTCAGAATATTCAGGATTTCTTCCACCGGGATTCTGCCGTCCCGCCTGATACGGTTTGCGAGCGTGTCCGGTTCATAATCCGGCCATTGCGCCAGATTGTCCGCAGGCGGCATGACGCAGTAGAATCGTCCGTCCGCGAGCCTGCCTGTCTTCAGGATGGGAACCAGGCCGGGAATGTGCGAGGAAACCGCGCGGCATTGTTCGATTCCGTCAAGTTCATCCGCATTGTCCGCATTCCGAATCACTTTCAGGATCAGATTGTTCCCATCCTCTCCGTGAACCAGGTACAAATCCCCATGCCCGCCATGCGCGATCGGCTTTTCAATCGTCATGCCGTCCACCTGGTCGCCGCTATGAAAATCAAATGGAATCAAAAAGCTCATTGCGGCAGCTCCGGGTTGAAATCAGGGGTGTCCTTGCGGATTTCGGAAACGATCTTCTGAAGCTTCTTCCGGCAGCGGGAACAGTAGACATCTATGACCGCCCGGCTGATTCCGAGGTATTTGGCCACGTCTTTCGGCGGGCGAGACTGCAAGACGACCATCTCAAAGATGTCATAAGTCTCCGGCTCGACATGTTTCCGAAGCTCGTTCAGCGCCAGTTCCAGAAGGCATTTGCGGTATTCCTCGTCGAATATCTTCTGGAACGGATCGTTTTCGCCCTGATAATCCGAAAAAAATAAAGAATTCTGACGGTTTTCCGAAATCGTATCCGCACCAAGACCAAGACCGGAAATGGATGCCCGTGCTTCCTTCTGGATCATCTTGAGCGCCTTGTGCCTGACGATTGTGCCGAAGTAGGTCCGGAATCTCCCCCTTGATGGATCGTACCGAAGGATTTCCTTTCCGTTGAACAGAGTCACCATGATCTCCTGCATGAGGTCCTTGCAGTCTTCCGGCGTCATCCCGAGTTTCTGACCGATAGCTGAAACAAAAGGCGAGTAGAAAAGATAAAACTCGTTCCAGGAAATGTCGTCGCCTCCCTGAAGCCGTTTAATCAATGTTTTTTTTGTGGTGTACATGAAATAGTCCTCTTCCGGTGTTTAATATAACCTTTCCTTCAATGATTGCAAGTTCAACTCAACGAATAATCGAGCCCGAGGTTGTCATCGAGTCTCCGCGGGAAACACCAAATCCGTTTCGTTTAAAACGCAACACCATTATTGTATGGCGGCTCTCGGCTCATTATCTAACACGCATGAATCGTTTTTATAATCAAATTTCCTCAACTCCCCTGGGATGTGAGAGAAATGTGTTAATTTCTTTTCCGGTCTGTCTCAATGATTTTTTATATCGCAAACAATACCGGTTGCGGTGTTTTTCGGAAGGTACACGGCTCAGGAACTCTACGCCCGCGGATTCGGGTCAATCTACTATTACAACTCCAAGAAACGTGGCGAAGTGGATTTCCTGATTGAGTCCGATGGCGTGGCCTTGCCGATTGAAGTAAAAAGCGGGAAGAGCTTCAAA
>JAEEIV010000029.1 GCA_016281555.1 Lachnospiraceae bacterium
GCCGGAAGCATTCAGTGTCGAAGCGTCCGCCAGGATCAGTTTCACGTCGCCGGTGGTGACGACGAGATCCTGCATCGTCACGTTTCCGAATGCTACGTACCAGCCGTCCGCGCTCACGCCGCGAACAAGCGCTTCGTCATTCCATTCAACGATATCCGGCGTTACGACCACGTAATTCGTGATCGTCTCAGCGCTTCCGTTTTCATCGAGATAAGACACCGCCGGTCGGTCAATGAGGTCCTGCTCCGAAACCGCCTCTGCACCGTTCTCATCAAGATAACACTTTCCGCAGACCGTGCATTCCCAGTATTCATACGTGCCGGGTGTTTCATTCGCCGGTTCCGCCGGATGATGTTCGAACGTATGGTTTCCGCTCGCCGGAACGACGGTCGCCGTCTCTTCAATCGCGGTTTCTCCGTTTGCATCCGCATAAAGCAATCCGCAGGAACAGGACCAGTATTCAATGCTGCCGTCATTCCCGCAGTCGGCCTGAACGGCCGCGTGGTGCACAAGCGAATGCGTGTGCGCCAGGATTTTGTGATTGAACTTGGAATCCAGCAAAGCAATGTTTTCCGCCGTAACGAGAAGCCCGCCTTCGCTATAGACCATGGTACTTCCGATGGTGACGGTCCCGCGGACCTCGTCCGCATTGAGATAACTCCCCGATCCCTGAAGTGCCAGATAGGTGGTTCCGTATTCAGACCCGACCGAGCAGTGGTTCCATTCGTAGATATCAACGACGCCTCCGGTGATGCTGAGGTCGCTTCCGCGGTCACCCTGTGTTCCGATGGAACCGTTGCCCCGGATGGTACCGCCGGAGATGATGATCGTATTATGACCGTAAGTATCTCTTGAATCCGCACCGATCAGGTCATCGCCGGTAATGACAGCCGTGACTTTGATCACACCCCCGGAAATCGTGATCGTCCCGGGTTCATAGCCGTGTCCTGCGCTTCCGATGCCGGGCGTTTCCATTCGGACGGTACCGGTCGTGTTCCTGCAGGATGTGAGATCCAGTGATCCACCGCTGATCGTGATCGTTCCCGCGCCGCCGTTTGATCCGCCGCCGATCACGGCGCCTGCCGTGTAGGGCGCGCCGACACTGGAAGCCGTCACCGAGCCGCGGGTGATCGTGATCTCAGAAGCGGAGCCGTTTGATCCGCCGCCGATTGCCGCCGCGCCCGGACCGCCGGTCAGGTTCAGTTTGCCGCCGTAGATCCGGATCGCACCGGCGGACTCATTCGCGTTGCCGCCGATCGCCGCGTTCCCGTCCTCTGTTCCTGTGATCATGATCGTACCGGTACCGTTCCTCTGCCCGTAAATCTCCAGAGAGGCGCCGGGTTTCACGTGAATGCCCTGATCGACGGTCAGCGTCGCGCCGTCCTTCAGAATGATTTTCGCAGACCCGTTCACTTCGATACGGGAATTGATCGTGAGGTTTCCCGAAAGATAATAGAAAAGCGAATCCAGCGACGTGAGGCTTCCGGAAAGCGTCACGTATCTGTCTGCATCGGCCGCCGCACCGACTGCGTCAATGTACGAGACCGCCGTCTGGACCGGCGTCGTCGTATCGACAGCGCCGCAGACGCGGCAGACGCCGTTCGCGTCGAAATCGTGTCCGAGCGCAGGAACGTACTCCGTCGGGATCCATTCATTGCATCGTGAGCAGAGATAAGACGTATATCCGCGTTCGGTACAGGTCGGCGGTGTAAAAAGGCTTTCTGAAGTAAGCAGATGCCCAAGCGGCACGCCGGAAAAGATCTCCGCCGGATCCAGTTCCGTCTCTGCGTTTTCATCCGCATAATATCTGCCGTTCGATCCGAGATAATAAGCGATATGAGGCGCCAGAGAACACGACGCTTCTGCGGCAGGATAATAGGTCAATAGGAGTTCATAGTCCTCGCCGTACAGTTCCAGTTCGGCGAGCTGATACGTGTAATTCAGCGTTCCCGACGCGTCACGCACGCCGGTCACCTGATACCGAAAATATCGGTACGGACGGTCGTCGTTGACCGGATACTGGAATTTGGTATCACCACCGGCAGGGAACATGATCCAGTCGCTGTCGTAGGAAACGATCGCCGTCCATTCATCGTTCTCATCATACCGGCCGAGAAGCGCCCACTTTTCCGGAAGCATCTGGTTTTCGGCGGACGCTCCGGGCGTGAACAGTAATCCGTGGATCAGAATGGCTCCGTTCGTCTGAAAATCGACCGTATCCGTAAAAGAATTCGACCGATGCGTCGTACGCCATACCGTTGCAGGATCGCCGTCCATGAGGCCGAGATAGGAAGTGCCGTCGCTTCCGCCCGTATCCGTGCCGGCAGTCGCGGTCAACCCGCCCGGACCGGAGTACAGGGTAGAATCACCGATGTTTACAGGCGGTGCTACGGCGTTCGGATCCAGCTTCCTGCATCGGATGCAGAAATTGTTTTCGTACGTATGCCCGAGCGGAGCACCGAACTCTTCCTCCAGCCATTCATTACAATCATAGCATTGATAGTACTCAATGCCGGGTTTCTCACACGTCGGCTGAGCCGTATAGACGAGAAACCAATCGTGATCTTCACCCGGTGCATGGCCGGCGCTCACCTGCACCGGCATCCCCGTAAACGTCAGGATCAGTCCCAGTGCGACAGCCAAAATACGCCTTGCAGTCTTCTTCATTTTCAACGTCCTCCCTGCAATTCTCCTTAACGGACCACGTATTCCCGCAAAATCATGTTCTTCAGCAGAAGATACTCTTCGGTGCGGTCTTCTTCATTGCCGGCCGAATACAAAAGTCCCTGAGCATAACGAACCGCCACGGCCAGCATGATGTGGCTCGTGGCGGCGAACATTTTGCCTTCCGGAAGATCCGTGCGGATCGTCCCGTCCTTCTTTCCTTTTTCGTACAGTTCATGGAACAGGCGCACCATCACTCCGATCGCCGAAAGATACGGCAGAAGCTGCTCTTCCGTCGCGCCTTCATGCTGTACGTAGTTGTTAAAATACTGATTGAACCGGAGCAGATCCTTGTGATTCCTGTAAAGGTCAATGTAGAACCCCAGATAAAAGTCCAGTTCTTCCGCGGCCGTCATGGCGTCCGCCCGGCTGGCCTCACGGCACCTGATCACGTGCTCGCTGTACTCCATCCACTTCCGGGAACCGATGTCGATCACCAGCAGCAGTTTCGTGTTATAATAGCGGTACAGCGTGGCAATGCCCAGATTGCAGGCATTCGCCACGTCCTGCATGGAAACGGCTTCGATCCCTCTTTCAGAAAACAAGCGATATCCTTCTGTCAGCATGGCTTCGCGCCTTGCCGCCATTTCGATCTCATCTTTTTCCGTATTCCGCATTCCGGCACCTCGTTCAGCTATATGTGATAGATTATATATCATAATAGACTACATGTCAATCTACTATCAACGATTTCATCCCCTCTGTTCAAAACACCTGATCCGCGATCCGGACGCTTTCCATGGCATCCTTCGCGTAAAAGTCCGCACCGATCTTTTTCGCATAGTCCGGCGTCAAGACCGCTCCTCCGACCATGATGAGAACGTCCGGCCGCACCGCCTTCAGCTCGCGGATCGTCTCCTCCATGCTGACCACGGTCGTCGTCATCAGCGCGGACAGTCCGACCAGGCGGATCCCTTCGGAAACCACCGTTTCCACGATCTTTTCGGGCGGTACGTCCCGGCCGAGGTCGATCACGTCGTATCCGTAGTTTTCCAAAAGGATCTTGACGATATTTTTCCCGATGTCGTGAATGTCGTTTTTGACCGTCGCCAGAACGATCCGTCCCTTGACGGCAGTCTTCCGCTCTCCTTCCCCGGAGAGCCGGCTCCGCACCACTTCGAATGCCGCCTTCGCCGCTTCCGCGCTCATGAGCAGCTGCGGGAGATAAACCCGTTTCTTTTCAAAGCCGCGCCCGACCTCATCGAGCGCCGGAATCAGTTCCCGGTCAATGAGTTCTAACGGCGGCGTTTCTTTCAATGCTTCTTTCGCAAGTTTCTTCGCTTCTTCGGGAAGCCCGTGCATCACCGCCGAAAACAGAGAGGAACGTCCCCCGGGCTCCTGCGTTTTTTCCGTTCCGGCCGTTTTTGCCGTCGCAAGTTCCCGCCCGGTCACGTCGCGATACGCCTCGATGTAAGAAGAAAACTGATCGTCCTGACCGGAAAGCGCGAGATACGCCCGGTAGGATGCCATGACGCCTTCGCTGTTCGGATTGACGATGGCGAGGGAAAGGCCCTCGTTCAATGCCATCGCGAGAAACGTCGCGTTCAGGTTTTCCCGGTAAGGCAGGCCGAAGGAAACGTTGGACACACCGAGGATCGTCGGAAGACCCAGTTGTTCCCGGACGAGACGGATCGTCCGTAACGTCGTTTCTCCGAAGGAAGGATCGGCGGACACCGCCATGGTGAGGCCGTCGATCACGAGTTCCTTCCGCTCGATCCCGTACTCTTCCGCCCTCCGGATCACCTTCTCCGCCACTTGGATCCGTTCTTCCGGCGTCGCCGGAATGCCGGCCTCGTCCAACGGCAGAACGACCAGGACGCCGCCGTATTTTTTGACAAGAGGCAGGACGTTTCGAAGGCTTTCTTCCTTGCCGCTCACGGAATTCACGAGCGGCTTGCCGTTGCAGTAACGAAGTCCCTTTTCAAGCGCGGACGGATCGGACGAATCCAGCTGCAGAGGAAGGAACGAGACGCTCTGGATCGAGGTCACCGCATCCTTCATCATCTCCGCCTCGTCGATCCCGGGCAGACCCACGTTCACGTCCAGGACGTCCGCGCCGGCCTGCTCTTCTTCGATCGCCTGTGACATGAGATAGTTTACGTCGTGGTTCTTTAACGCTTCCTTGAACCGCTTCTTGCCGGTCGGATTGATCCGCTCGCCGATGACGAGCGGTTTCTTCCCGATCTCCAGGGCTTCCGCCTGCCCGGCAATGAGCGTGCGCTCTTTTTTCACGGGCTTTTCATAGGGGATTTCCCGGACACGCGAGATCATTGCCCGGATGTGGTCCGGCGTCGTGCCGCAGCATCCGCCGAAGATCTGAACGCCGAGTCCTGCGATCTCTTCCATCACGGACGCGAATTTGTCCGGAGAAAGCGGATAGACCGTCCGGTCCCCTTCCACAAAAGGAATGCCGGCGTTCGGCGTGGCAATGAGCGGCAGGGAAGAATACTCCCGGAACCGCCGAATGAGCGGGATCATTTCGCGGGGGCCCAAAGAACAGTTCAACCCGATCGCGTCTGCCCCCAACCCTTCAAATACGGCGGCCACCGTCTCCGGCGTGCCGCCCGTCAGTAATTTGCCCGAAGAATCGAAAGTAAAGGTGACGAGGACCGGCAGGGAAGACGACTCTTTCGCGCCGAGCACGGCGGCTTTCGCCTCGTATATGTCGCCCATCGTCTCAATGAGGATGAGATCCGCACCGGCTTCCTCGCCGGCTTTCGCGACTTCGCCGTACAGGGAGACGGCCCGGTCAAACGACAGGTCTCCGAGCGGCTCCAGAAGTTTTCCGGTCGGTCCCATGTCGAGCGAAACGAGACCGTCCGAACGGCCGGCGGTTTCCCGCGCTCTCTTCACGATCCCGACAGCCGCACGGGCGATCTCCCCGGCTTTTCCGGGGAACTTGAGATCGTTCAGCCCGAACGTGTTCGTGTTCACGACGTCCGCGCCGGAGAGAAAGTATTGACGCGCAACTTCCTCAACCATTTCCGGATGCGTCAGATTCAGCGTTTCCGGGAACTCTCCCGGCTGTAAGCCCAGTTTCTGCAGCATCGTTCCGGTCGCTCCGTCATAAAAGAGCCGCTCCGTCCGTATTCGTTCAAGTGGGGTTTTCATTGCTTGTTTCACTCCCGTTCATGCTTTCCTTCCGGTACACGCCGATGACCGCCGTAATCGATTTGGAAGGGATCATAAGCAAGCCTTCCGTCAATGTAAGTCCGATCGCTTTCGGAGTATTCAGTATGCGAATAAAATCCTTTTGAAATGCCAGGTCGAAGTCTCCGTACCCCGGAGAAAACCGCGTTTTTAATGAAAAGCCGCGTTCGCCGTAAGAGCGGATCAGTTCCTCGTTCAGGCGGTCCGCTTCGCTTTCCACCGCTGCTGCCGATACGGCCTGATAGATCACGGCATCAGAGATCCGGTCCACTTCAGACCGCCGGATCAAACGGTCCGGTTCGGGTCCGACCGTCAATGCAAACAGGATCACCGAAGTGCATCCCGAAAGATGCTTCCACAGTGCATTGCTTTGCACGGTCAGGCCGGCAAACGAAAGTGCCGGCGATTCCTCATTGCCGCAGAATTCCAGAGGGAATTCCAGATACACGGACTTCGGACGAAGACGCGGCATCAGTTTTTCAACAGCGGCGTCCACCTTCCGGACGACCCGTTCGTCGGGCAGTTCGTTCCGGTATCCGAGATACCGGTAGATCTCCTTTTTGTCCGGTGTTTCCGACGTCATCTTGATTCTTCTCCGGACGGCGTTCTCCCCAGGATCGCGGAGAGATTCGCAATGATGCCGGCAGCCACGTCCGGCTTGTTCATGGAATACACGTGGATGTGATTGATGCCGTTTGCGAGGAGGTCAATGATCTGTTCGCTCGCGTAAACGATCCCGGCCTGCTTCATGGCTTCCGGCGAATCGCCGAAATGATCCACGATCGCGCGGAACCGCTCCGGGACCATGGTTCCGGACAATTCCACGGAACGGCCGAGCTGTCTGGCGCTCGTGATCGGCATGATGCCCGGCAGGACCGGGACCCGGATGCCGACGTCACGGATCCGGTAAAGGAAATTGTAAAAGATATGATTGTCGAAGAACATCTGCGTCGTGAGGAAATCCGTTCCGGCATCGACCTTTTCTTTCAGATACCGGATGTCGTCGGCTTTGTGCGGCGATTCGACGTGACCCTCCGGGTAGCAGGCGCCGCCGATGCAGAAATCTCCGAGCGACCTGAGTTCCCGGACGAGATCCACTGCATGAGAAAACTCTTTCTTCACTTCCCCGTCCGCAGGAAGATCACCGCGGAGCGCCAGAATGTTCTCGATTCCGAGAGACAAAAGCTCGTCGACGGCAGTTTTCAGCGTTTCTTTGGTCTGCGTCACGCAGGTAAGGTGTGCCAGTACCGGTACGCCCGATTCCGCCTGCAGCCGTCCCGCGATCTCCGCAGTATGCCGGGCTCTGCCGCCGCCCGCGCCGTACGTCACGCTGATGAAGTCCGGCTTCAGAACGGCGATCTCCCTCGCCGCTTCCATGACCGGCTCGATGCCGACCGACGTCTTCGGCGGAAATATTTCAAAAGAAATCGTGACTCTCGGATCCTTCAGAATGTCAGTAATACGCATGGCCTGTTTCTCCCATCATTGCATTGCCCGGACCGGCACAACCGTCATATTAGGATTATTGTATCATACTCTCGGTGAGAAAAACACCCTTTTTTCGGAAGAATTGCGTGATCTTCAGCGCATCAAAAAACCGGAGCGGGTTCACTCCGGTTTCGCTTTGGCGCGGTTGATGCCGAGAAAGAGACCTCCTCCGCCGAAGAAAGGAAGGATGATACAAAAGAGTTGAGAAAACCAGGTCGACCAAAAGAGAAAGGGGAACCACAACGTCAACTCAGAGGTGCCGCTTTTGGGAGGATTCCACAGTAAAAGCTGCAATGCGGTAACGAAGGCGGGGATCATTGCCGCAATTCCGAGGTTCAGGGCAATGAGATTCCAGTGTTTTTTGATCCGGAGGTCCAGCCACAACGAAAGGAGGCAGGGCGCGAAGGCACCTCCGGCGGCGTGCCAGAGCGGGACAATGCCGGTCAGATAAAGGAATTGCGGAACGACATCGAACGTCTTGCTTTGATAGTTGATGATCCACGGCTTCAGCCAAAGATATGCTGCAACGCCCCCGAGGACGATCAGCCCCAGGATCACGGACCAGACGATGTACTTCTTCTGCATCGTCCGGTAACTCTTCTTCTCCGTATGGATCTGCTTCAGGTTTTTTGCCAATTCATTCATTCGGCGTTCTCCTTCAGATGTCGATCCAATACCGTTCCAGCGTTTCGTTTTCCTCCGGCTCAAAGGCCGTGGATTCGAATCTGCCGCCGTTTGACAGGATCGTTCTCCGGCTCGCCTCATTGTAATCATTGCATGTGATGAGCACGCGGTCGAGCCCAAGTTCCCTACAGATCGGCAATGCCGTCCGAAGCATCCGGGACGCATAGCCTTTTCTGCGCTCGCTCGGAGCGACGGAATAGCCGATATGACCGCCGAACTGTCTCAGATACTCATTGATCGTATGCCGGATCTGAAGCATTCCGACGATCTTGTCGTCTTCTTCCCTGACGTAAATCAACTGTGTCGCCGCGACGCGCCCTTCCGGAACGTTGGCGGCGTCTTTCCACGAAATGCTGCGTTCCACCCACTCCGCCGGATCTTCGATCTGCCGCAAGCCGCCCGTTCCGTCCATGGAATCGCCGCTGTCAAGGAATTCTTTCCGGTACGCCCGGATCTGAGGACAGTATTCCATTGTCGGTTCGATCAGTTTCATACCGTAATCACTCCTGCTTTTTGATGAAGGGATCTCATTGCCAGCCGTAGATCAGCACCCCGGCAATGCCCGCGAGACAAATGAGCAAAATCGGTGACATTCCTTTTTTCAGGATCTTGCGGGAGCCGTAATATACGGCCGCCAGAGCAACTGCCAGCAGGATCGCCGCAACGTCCACCGAAGCCTTCACAAAACTGCCTACGCAATTCATCAGGATCATATAGGCGCCCGTGGCAAGAATGACCCCCGCAACGCAAGCTTTTAACGGGCCCATCATGGACTGCACCGCCGGTTTCTTCACCAGATTCTTCAAAAGCAGCGTGAGCAAAACCACGATGAGGAATGCCGGAAGGATCACAGCGAAAGTTGCGATCAGTGCGCCCGGAACTCCTGCCTTGGTGCTTCCGATATACGTCGCCATATTGACCATGATCGGTCCGGGAGTACTCTCACTGACCGCGATCATGTACGACAGTTTCTCTTCTTCGATCCAGCCGTAGGACAAAACCACCTCGCGGATGAGCGGGATCGCCCCGTACGCTCCGCCGAAAGAGAAACAACCGATTTCGAGAAAGCCGAGAAGCAATTCAAGGAGAATCATTTGGACACCTCCTTTTCTTTGCGTCGCTTGATCAGATAAACGGAAAGACCTGCAAAAGCCGCTGAGAGCATCAGCACTATGGTCGAGACCCGCAATGCGAAAACGTTGATCAGCATCATGGCAACAAACGCGACCGCCAGAACGATGACCGGAAGCACGTTCTTTTTCATCTTGACGATCATCCTGACCGCCGCATCAATGATCAGAATGCCGACCGCGATCTTGATCCCTTTGAAAGCGCTCGCGACCCACTTGATCTCCAGAAAGCGGTCCAGGAAAAACGAGATCAGAAGTATGATGAGAAACGACGGCAAAACCACACCGAGCGTCGCTGCCACGGCGCCCCGGATCCCCTTTTTCTTCAGTCCGACGTACGTGGCGCAATTGATCGCAATGGGACCGGGCGTGGATTCGGCGATCACCGTGATCTCCATCATCTCTTCATGCGTGATCCATTCTTTCTTTGTGACGCACGCATTCTCGATGAGCGGGATCATCGCATACCCGCCGCCGAAGGTGAATAGCCCGATTTTCAAAAAAGTAAAAAACAGATCGACCATTGCGTTCTCCGGATCAGCCCCATCTTCAGATGATCGATGGAGAGATAAGGAACTCCGTATTTTTCAAGCATCCGCTGCGCGAGAAGCGTCTTTCCCGTGTGCGATGCACCTGTGATTAGGAGGATCATTTTCCCCTGATGATGTCGTCGTATTCCGCCTTGGCGGCTTTCTTCAAATCGTCCGGCGTTAATTCGATCTGCATGCCGAGCCGGCCTCCGCTGACGATGACGGACGCCAATGCCCTTGCAGAAGCGTCGATCCGCGTCACGTATTGCTTTTTCATGCCGACCGCCGTACATCCCCCGCGGATGTAGCCCGTGATCTTATTTATGTCATTTACGTGGATCAGTTCCACAGACTTCTCTCCGACCGACTTGGCTGCCTTTTTTAAGTCCAGTTCTTCTGCGATCGGGATCACGAACACATAGTATTCCCGGCTGTGTCCCTCCGCGACCAGCGTTTTATAGACCTTTTCGTAAGGAAGGCCTAACAGGTCCGCAATTTGGATCGCATCCACGAATTCCTCGCACTCGTACGTATAGGACGTAAACGGGATCTTCATGGATTCCAGAATGCGCATGGCATTGGTTTTCGGAACAGGTTTCATGATTCATTCATGCTGCGATCGGCGATCACTGATTCAAATCTCCGGCTGTCAGCGGAAACTCCGCGATCACGAAGGTTTCTCCCGTGGCAATGAGCGATTTCAACGCCACCTGATACCAACCGTCCGGCTAAGTCTAACTCTTTTTTGAATGTCTTCGTCTTCATAGGTCTGCCGTATGAAGAGCCGCTGACCCAGTTATTATTATATAATATAATTTTCTATTTGACAATCCGTAAAGAACTGCCATTTTTGCACCTTTTTATAGCCGCGATCTCATTTTTTCTCAAGCGGCTAACTTTTCCGCGGAATTTGTAAGCCTAGATCGCGGCGATATGGATTTAGGCTTATCAAATGCGCAAAAGGATAAGCCGCAATCTCATTTTCCCTCAAGCGACTAACTTTTCCGCGAAAAATGTAAGCCCGAATTGCGACAAAAGGAAACCAGGCTTCAGTATCACGCTCTCGTAGGAAACAAAAAAACACCTCCTGTGATATCTGCTCCAGAAAAAACATCACCACTGTTTTCGAAATCAACGAGTTTCCTTATGTGAGCGACGCGAAGCGCTGGATGAGGCTTCCCGTTTTCCTTGTTTCAAAACCGATAAATTCATGGTATAATAAAGCATCGAACGTCATGCATATTCCTCCGTAAGATGCCGGAAGGACACCACTCCATGCGCATCAACAGGAGTCCTCTCCTCATTCTCTTCGACAAGCTTCCCAAACGGCTCCGGTTCTTCACGATCCGGAAAATGCTGGAACCGCAGAAGAAATGATAACAGACCGGCTGGTTTGTAGTGGAAATAATGCGGCCGTTATGGTATAAATGTGTTGTAGCGTATGACCTCCCTTTCGAAAGGAGTTTTTGCTACGACGGTTAATTGATTTTAAAAGGATTCATGCCCATCATGAAAAAGCTTACTCTGAGGGCCGCTGCCCTCCTGCTCTCGCTCGGAATCGCATTGTCATTGATTCCCGCATTTACGTTTCCGATTCATGCCGCCGGCGCGCTCGCCGTCGAGATGAGCCCGTCCAGTGACCCCAACGTGTACGCTCCGGGCGTTTACGATCTCGTGGTGTACGCGAAAAACGCCGAAAACCCGACCTATCAATGGTACGCGAGCGTCGGGCGGAATGTGCCGGTCGACGAACTCATCCGGCTGGAGGAAAACAATGCGTTTCAGGGAACGACGACCAATCATCTCCGCTGTAAGGTGAAAGACGGCGACGAGTACGGAAAGGGCTGGGAAAGCATCTATTTTTGTTGCAAAGTCACGACTTCCGACGGCAAGACCGCCTGGGGTCCGGACATGAACATGGTCGTGTTCACGCACGCCTCCCTGCTGGAAAAACTAAAGCAGGAAGACGTCGGCTTTACGAAAGCCGGCGTGACTGTTTCCGATGGGAGAAGCCAGTTTGACCGCGAGGAAGACGGAGTCCGCTATTATACCGCGACCGGCGATTTCAGCGTGTCGGGTCTGATGCCCTCCCACTCTTTTACGCCGGTTCCTGCCGATATCCGGGTTTCTTCCGAAACCGAAACGCGGATTGAAACGACCATCACCTACGACGGACGCACGATCCCCTACGACAACCCTGTAAGCGGCTTTTTACCGACGAAATACGGCGCTAACGCGGTCACTTTCCGGAGCGATCTGGTGCTGTACGTGGACAATGCGCGCATGGAAACGCTGGACTCGGTGACGACGGTCGTGAGCGTCTGGCCCTCCGAGAGCATCTGCGTGGCATTGACCAAAAGCAATGACACGCCCGTCATCGAGGGTCCGTACAGCGGCTCCCGGGTGACGGCACGGATTGCCAAAAACGAACGCGTACGGCTGTTAAAAGACGCCGGCGGTTATTACCGCGTCGCGGTGAACGGATATTTCGGTTACATTGACAAAGCCGCCCTTTCCGTCATACAGAACATCTCTTCCGTATCATTGTCCGTGCAGGAACCGACGGCCGGATCGTCCGTGCCCTCTTCCGTGACCACGGACGATCCGGAACTCTACAGTGCAGAAAACCGTTGGAATCAGGAAATGTGGTACGACAAGACCGCGGACAAATATTTGCAGTCGGGCGACCGCTTCATTGCCGGACACAAATACCGTCTGGTCGTGTGGCTTTCGGCGGCGAGCGGCAAGCGTTTCGCGCTATCGGGCAATGCCCCGCAAGTGGTCGCCAAGGTGAACGGCCTTGACGCGCGCGCCGCGAAGGCGTATGAGCAGGATCCGGAGGAGATCATTGAAATCTCATATGATTTTGACCACGTTCACAGTCTGACGAAGGTGAACCGCGTCTATCCGACCTGCACCGCGGCGGGTCGGGAGTATCATTATCGCTGTTCGTGCGGGTGGAGTTTCGAGGACAATAACGCTGCGGTCCGGATCACGGACGATAACTGGGGCGTCATTCCGGCGCTCGGGCATTGGGAATCCGGCTGGATGTCGAACGGAACCGCACATTACCGCGTCTGCCAGCGGCGGAACTGCGGCGAGACGATCGAAGGAACGCGCGGCACGCACTCCGGCGGGACCGCGACCTGCGTTTCCGGCGCGATCTGTACCGTCTGTCAATTGGAATACGGCGCGAAGGGAAACCATTTCTGGGGCAATGAGTGGAATTATACGGACGCAACCGGTCACGCGCACCTTTGCACGAATCTTTGCGGGGCGCACAGTGCCGTCACGGCACACCGGCCGGGAAAAGACGCCACGGCAGCGGATCCGCAGGTTTGCCTGGATTGCGGCTATGTGATAAAAGAGGCGACCGGACAGGAGCCCGCCACGGAAAAGAATGACCAGTCTACGGAGACAGATCCTTCGGATGATCCGGCGTCGGGATCCGGCAATGAGCCTTCATCACCGGGCGAAAGTTCCGATGAAACTGTGATGCCGGGGTCTGAGAATTCCGGCGGAAGCGAGAATCCGGGCGAATCTGAAGGCCCCGGCGGGTCTGATGCACCCGCGGAGCCCGGTGAACCGGGTCCGGGCGGCAGCAAGGACGATAATTCGAACGGTCCGACCGGCAGCGGGAACGGAGATTCGAACGATCCGGGCGGCAGTGGGGACGGAAATTCGAACGGTCCGGCCGTCTTCATGGGCATCCCCTTCTGGGTATTTCTGATCATTGCCGCTGCTCTCGTGCTCATCGCCGGC
>JAEEIV010000030.1 GCA_016281555.1 Lachnospiraceae bacterium
GAAGACGGTGTACGAGGACAAAAAGGCGTTCCGGGCCGTGAAGGGTCCGATGCTCATCGTGTCGAATCACACGTCGGTCTTCGATTACGCGGTTTACATTTTCGTCTTTTTCTTCCGGACGCTCCGGACGGTCATGGCGGAAGTGCTGTTTAAGAAGCCGGTGTTAGGCACTTACCTCCGCTGTATGGGCGGGATTCGGGTGGACCGGGCCGCGCATGAATTCGGCTTCGTCGAGGAGGCGCTCGGCATTCTGGAGAAGAAGGGCACGGTGCTCATTTTCCCGGAGAGCCGCCTTCCGGTCGAGGGCGAGGAGCGGCCGCTGCCGTTCAAGGAAAGCGTGGCGTATCTCGCGCTCCGTTCCGGCGTCCCGGTCGTGCCGGTGTACACGAACGGCTCGTATTTCCGCTTCAAGCGGGCGAGAGTCGTCGTCGGAAAGCCGGTCCTGCCGGCGGAGTGGATCCCGGAGGCCACTCCGGAGAAGGAAGCCATGCAAGAGGTGACGGCCCGGCTCCGGGAGACGGTCATTGCCCTCGGAAAGCAGCTGCCATGAAGAACTGGTTTTTTGATTTCGTGAAAATCACGGCCGCGCCGATGTGGCTCTGGTACCGGCCGAAGTTCTATTATCCGGGCGGGAAAAAGCAGCGGTTTAAGGGCGGCGCGCTCGCGATCGCGAACCACATCGGACTCACGGATCCGATCTACGTGCTCATCACGTTCTGGTACCGGCGGATGCGATTCGTGGCAATGAAAGAATTCTTCGAAAAGCCGTTGTCCGCGCGGTTTTTCACGGCGGTGGGGTGCATCCCGGTCGACCGGAAGAATCCGGGCATGGATACGATGCGGGCGGTGTCGGACGCATTGAAAAACGACGAACTCGTCGCGATCTTTCCGGAAGGACACGTGGCGGACGCCGGAGCGCCGGAGAAGTTCAAGTCCGGCATGGTGCTGATGGCGCTTCAGGGGCAGCGGCCCATTCTGCCGCTCTGTCTGAACCCGCGGAAACACTGGTGGGAACGGCTGCGCATCGCGGTCGGAGAACCGATCGACGTGCTGGCGTTGTACGGAAAGCGGCCGAGCTTAAAGGAAATCGAAAACGTTTCGGAACTCCTGTACGAGAAGGAAAAGGAACTCGAACAGCTGATCCCGGAAAAGTATAGACATTGAAAGTGCCCGCCTGACGGGGCGGCAGAAAGGACGAATATGCTGGGAAACAGGGAAGTATTCAGAAAGTACACGGATGAGGCGACGTTCGGACGGATCCGCGACATGGAGACCGTCTCCGAAATGTGGGCGAACTGCATTGCCGAATATGCGGGAGCGCCGGCGGTTCAGGATCCGGAACGGGTCTGGACCTTCGCCGAGATCGAAGAGAAAGCGGCCGTCTTCCGGACGGTGCTTCAAAAAGCGGGACTTGCGAAGGGGGATCGCGTCGGACTCCTTTTCCCCAATGTGCTGGAATTCGTGCCGGTGTATCTTGCCGTCGTCACAAGCGGCATGACCGCCATGATCCTGCCGCCGCATCTCGACGAAACGGCAGTTTTCGGCGTCACGATGAAGTATCAGCTGAAGGCGGTGGTGTATCACCCTGTATTCGAAGAAAAAACGGGCTTTGCTGCGACGCACGGCGCAAAGGCGGTATTCCTTCCGGCCATGACCGAAGAGACCGAAAAGACGCCGATTCTTGCGGACGTAACGGCCGCCGATCCCGCCCTCATCATGTTCACGGGCGGCACGACCGGAAAGAGCAAGGGCGCCCTCCTTTCGAACGGCGCGGTCATGCAGGGTACGGTGAACGGCTGCTACGGCATCAAAGAGATCTTCGGTCAGCGCTACATCCTGACATTGCCCCTGTTCCACGTGTTCGGCCTCATCCGGAACCTGATGACGAGCCTGTACACGGGCAGCACCCTGTTCTTCTGTCAGAACAATAAAGACATGTTCCGGGACATTGCCGTGTTCCGTCCGACCGTGCTCGTCACGGTCCCGGCGCTTGCGGAAATGGCCCTGACGCTTTCGAAGAAGTTCGGCCGGAACATGCTCGGACCGGACATGAAGACGATCATTTCCGGCGCTGCGGCGGTGCCGCCGTATCTTGTGACGGAATACGACAAACTCGGCATCGTTTTGCTGCCGGGCTACGGTCTTACGGAGTCGGCGAACCTCGTTTCCGGAAATCCGGAGAACCTGAAGCATCCCGAATCGGTCGGCTATCTCTTCCCGAACCAGGAAGCAAAGATCGTGGACGGCGAGCTCTGGCTCCGCGGCAGGAACATGCTCGAGGAATACGTCGGCGAGGAAGAGCGCGCCTATGAGGACGGCTGGTTCAAGACCGGTGACCTCGCACGGTTCGACGAAGAAGGGCTGCTGTACATTACCGGACGGATCAAGGAGATCATCGTTCTGCCGACCGGCGAGAACGTTTCCCCCGCGGAACTGGAAGCGAAGTTCAATGAGCTCACCTGCATCCAGGATTCCCAGGTGTTCGAGGCATTGAACGAGGCCGGAGATCACATCCTGGCGCTCGAAGTCGTGCCGCGTCTCACTGAACTTGCGGGCGTGGAGAACGTGGCGGAGTTCGTGAAGGAAGCGTGCCGCAAGGTCAACGAGACCTTCCCGCCGCATTTGCGAGTCAGCCGGATCACGGTTCGCGACACGGATTTCAAGCTGACGCCGAGCATGAAGATCGAGCGGTACAAGACCGTTCAGTAAGAGGAAAAGTCAATGACGCGGACAGAGATTTTCAATGAATTGAAGGACATCCTCATTGCGGAAGACGAGCGGAACCGGGACGTCATCGCTTCCTGCACGGAAGAGACGGAACTGGTGGAAGGTCTCGGACTGAATTCCGTCGGGATCCTGTATCTCGTCATCTCGATCGAGGAGACGTTTCAGATCCGCTTTGAAAATGCGGGCATCGCGGACTTCCGCACGGTCGGGGACGTGATCACCTACATTCAGAAAAAACTGGGCGAAAAGGCATAAAACGGTTTATGAAGATTTTCGGACTCGTTTTACTCATCCTGGTTCTCGTCGGGCTCGTATTCTACATACTGCCCGCGGTCACGGTGTTTCTCGTGCTCTTCGTCGGAAAGCGGGGAAAGGAACTGCGCGGCAGCGTCATGGAAAACACGCAGTACGAGCCGTACCGGGAGATTCTGGAACGGGACTTCGCCTTCTTTGACGGAAAGGCGTTCCGGGACGTCACGGTGAAGGCCTCCGACGGCAAGATCCTGCACGGCGCCTGCTATACCGCCGGGAACCGGAAACTCGCGATCCTGTTCCACGGCTTCCGGGCGACGCCGATGAATAATTTCGCGGTGCTCGGGCGGTATCTTTTCGAGGAAAAAGGTTTCGACCTCCTGTTCGTCGACAACCGCGCGACCGGACAGAGCGAAGGGAAGCTGACCGGACTCGGGATCAAGGAGGCGTTCGACGTCAGGACATGGGTGCGGTACGCTTCCGGGTTAAAGGACATTGACGAGATCCTGCTTTCCGGCGTGTCAATGGGCGCGACGTCCATTGCCTTTACGGCGGACCGCCTGCCCGGCGAAAAGGTAAAGGGCGTGATCATGGACTGCGGCTTCGTTTGTCCGCGGGACCAGCTCCTTCACATGGGCGAAAACTATAAGCCGCTGCCGGGAAAGATCCTGCTTCCGGTCATACAGTTTTTAGCGCGGCTCACGCTCCACGAGGATCTTTCCGAAACGACGCTCCGGCACCTGAAAAAGATGACCGTGCCGGCGCTGTTCCTGCACGGAGAGGACGACCGGATGGTGCCGGTCGAAGTGGGAAAACAGGCATACGCGGCCTGCGGCGCTTCGAAGCAATGGTGCGCCGTGCCGGGCGCGGACCACGCGGTCGCTTTCTATGCGGATCAGCGCGGGAAAAAAGCCGTTTCGACGTTCATTGACGCGTGCTTTAAGTAAAAGTAATGAACGGCCTCCGGGCCGGACACAAGATACAAAAAAGGAGACAAGAAATGAGCAATTACATGATCCTGACCGACAGCACTTCGGATCTTTCCGACGAGTTCCAGAAAGAATACGGGATCGAAGTCCTGCCCGGGCACGTGGTACTGCCGGATGGCAGGGAGATCCTGCAGTATCCGAGGTGGGAACACTTCACAAAGGAAGAGTTTTATAAATCCCTGAAAAAGGACCCGGACGGCTATAAGACGTCGCCGGCAAACGTCGGAGAGATCAAGGCGAAGATGGAAGAAGCCGTGAAAGCGGGGCTGGGCGTCGTCATGGTCACGATCTCCTCGGCGATCAGCGGTTCTCCGGATTTTGCGCGCCAGGCTATGAATCTCGTGAAGGAAGCGACCCCCGAGGCGGAAGTTTACGTCGTGGATTCGCTCCGGTTCGGTCCCGCGCTCGGACTCATGTGCATGTACGCTTCAATGAAGCGGAGCGGCGGCGCCACGTTGAAAGAGACCGTGGACTGGCTCGAGGCGAACAAGTGCCGGTTCCATCAGGCGGGCTGGCTCGATGACCTCACCTTCGTCGCGAAGAAAGGGCGCCTGACGCATGCCAAGGCCTTCTTCGGCACGCTCGCGGGCGTGAAGCCGATCGGAGAATTCGACTACAACGGCTTGACGACCGTGCTCGGAAAGACGACCGGCGCCAAGGCGGCCTACGAAGTGCTGCTGAAATACATCGAGGCGACCATTGAAGAGCCGGAAGACCAGATCATCATGATCGCGGAGACCTTCCGTCTTCCTCAGGCGGAAGCCTACAAGACGATGATCGAGGAAAAGTTTCATCCGAAGGCCGTTTATATTCAGAACGTCTATCCGTCCTGCGGCGTGAACGTCGGTCCGGGCCTCATGGCGGCTTATTACGTGGGACGTCCGATCTCGAAGGATCTTTCCGAAGAGCGGGCGATCGTGGAAAGCGCATTGTCGGCGAAATAAGAAGCCGAACGGTGATAAAGAAGGGGAGCAAAGAAGGGAAACAAAATGAGAAAACTTACGAAAAAAAGTCAGATGTTTTTCTACGCGATCGGCGGCATGGGCGTGAACATGCTGAACCTCATGGTGGGTTCGTATCTCTGCAGCGCGATCATTGCGAGCGGATTTGAAGATCAGCTGGCGAGACAGAACCACACGTTCCTCGGGATCGACCTCGTCATCGCGGGGATCTGGGCCGTGTTCGGCGTCGTGGCGAAGATCGTCGACGGCATCATTGACGTGCCGATGGCATCCTTCACGGACAATCTGAAAACGAAGTTCGGAAGACGCCGCCCGGCGCTCATCATCGGCCTCATTCCGATGATCCTGTCGTACGTGCTGTTCACGATCGTCACGCCGAATCCGACGGGCGAGACGCTTCTCAACACGCTGTTTTACGGCATCGTGCTCTGCATCTTCTACAGCTTCTACACGCTGACGATGGTGACCTACTACGCGACGTTCACCGAGATCGTGGAGACCGAAAAAGAGCGCCGCTTCATGTCGAACGTGAAATCGGTCTGCGACATCGTTTACTTCATCCTCGGCTACGTGCTCGTCGTGCAGCTTCTGAAAGGCATGAACATCCGCCTCGTGGCAATGATCGTGCTTCCGCTGGTCGCCACGATGTTGATCCCGCTGTTCCTCATCAAGGAAAAATCGACGCTGGATGCGGACCGGACGGCAGACGAGCCCACGAAGACGGTGAATCTTTTCAAGTCCATTGCCTATACGTTCAAGAACAAGAAATACGTGCTCTGGATGATCGTCTACGCGTTCATGACCTTCGGCGTGCAGCTGTTCTTAAGCGGCATCAACGAGTACTTCTCCGCGGCCGGCATGGAAATGATGTACGTCATGATCGGCGCGTTCGCACCGGTTCCGTTCACACTCATCTTGTACAATAAACTCACGAAGAAGAAAGGCTTCGGTTTCTCCTTCCGCTACGTTTTGCTCATCTTTGCCTTCGGCATGGCGGCCATGTTCGGCGTTGCCTTCCTTGAAAAAGGCACGCTGAAGACGGTCCTCGCGATCGCGACCGGCGTCGTTTCCTCCTTCGGCATCGGTGCCATGTTCTCCGTGGCTTATTCGGTACCGTCGCAGCTCGCTGCGGAAGAGGAGAAGAAGACCGGCGTTTCGAACGCGGCCATGTACTTCGCGGTGCAGGGACTCTTCGCGGGCATTGCCTCCGGCATCGGCGGCTCCGCCGTGCTTACCTTATTAAAGAAGACGGACCGCATTGCCGTGCCGTGGACGCTTCCGAGCTTCATGCAGGAGATGAAGGATCCGAAGAACACCTTCCTCATCACCGTGATCGCGGCCGTGGCAATGATCATCGCTTTCGCCCTGACGTTCATCCTGCCGAAGGACATCCAGGACATGGGCAAGGAAGACTAATCACGAATGAAAACGAAACGTCTGAACGGGCTTCAGTTCGAGGAGATTCTCCGGAACGGCCTGAACAACTTAAAACAGCATGAGGAAGAGATCAATCTTCTGAACGTCTTCCCGGTGCCGGACGGCGATACCGGGACGAACATGCGCCTTACGCTGGAACACGGCATGGATCTTTCGAAGAGTACGACGGATCTCTGCCAGTATCTGAAGTCCCTGTCCGACGGGATGCTGCTCGGCGCACGGGGAAATTCGGGAGTGATCCTTTCTCAAATCTTCCGGGGCGTGTACCAGGAACTGTCACGCGCTGCTTCGGCAAGCGCGGCGGATCTTCGGAACGCGTTCATCCGCGGCTACCGCGTCGCCTACCGTGCCGTGGCGCATCCGGTCGAAGGCACGATGCTGACGGTCGCCCGGGAAGGCGTCGAGAGCATCCGGAACCAGATCGGACGGAGTTCCTTCGTCGAGGATTTCTTCAGCCTTTACACCGCGGAAATGTACAAGAGCCTCGCGCACACGCCGGACATGCTGCCGGTCTTGAAGGACGCGGGCGTCATTGACAGCGGCGCCAAGGGGCTCATCCTCATTGCGGAAGGCATGTCGAAGGCGCTCTACGGCGAGCGGATCGACGCCGCCGGAAGCGAACCGAAGGAAATGCCGGAAAAAGCGGAGAAGACCGTGCTGATTCAGGGGTTCAATGAGAACTCGAAGATGACGTACGGCTACTGCGTCGAATTCATCCTGCAGCTCATGAACGGCAGGGACTACGACCAGAACTTCCGCGAGGAAACGTTCCGCGCGGCGCTCGAAAAGATCGGGAATTCCACGGTCATCGTGCGTTCCGGCAAGATCGTCAAGGTGCACGTTCACGTCAAGAAACCGTCGGCAGCGTTCCGGCTTGCCGAGAAATTCGGCGAATTTCTCTCCGTCAAGATCGACAACATGGAGATCCAGCACGAGGAGCATCTGACCAAAACGGAGACGAAGGAGGTCGTGAAGGACCTCGCCGTCGTCGCCGTCGCGAACAGCCCGGAAACGGAGGTCATCTTCCGGGGGCTCGGCGCGGACGTCGTGCTTCCGGGAGGTCCGACGATGAACACTTCTTCGGAGGAATTCGTGGAGGCGTTCCGGAAGATCGACGCGAAGAAGATCGTGGTCCTGCCGGATAATTCAAACGTTATTCCTGCAGCGGAACAGGCGGCCGGCCTTTCGAAAGAAGCGGAGGTCGTGATCCTGCCGTCGAGAAACATCGTCGAAGGGTATTACGCGTTGGCGTCCGACATTCCGGACGTTCAGGACCTCGACCGGCGGATCGATTCGATGCGCCGCGGTCTCGAGGGCGTTTCGACGTTTGCATTGACGAAATCGGTCCGCGCCTGCCGGTTCGGCGAGGTCGCAGCCGAAGAAGGAGATTACATTGCCGTCCGGAAAGGCGAGATGATCGCCGCTTCGCCGGTCATGAAGGACGCGCTCCTTCATGCCCTCGCGGCAGTGGAAGACGTTGATTCCCGGGACACCGCGGTCGTCTTTCTCGGAAAAGACGCTTCGGAAGAAACGGCGGAGCAGGCGGAAGAATGGATCACGGAAGCCTGCCCCATGATGGAGGTCTCCTTCTTGGAGACCCGCCAGCCGGTTTACGAACTCATGATCGGCATCGTGTAAAGGAGCGCTTGCAATGGACGTCTGGCTCTGGATCCTCATCGCCCTCGCGGCAGTGCTGCTGATCGGGATCGCCCCGGTTCTTTTGCTGGGGTACATCCTGTATTCGAAGCTGCTCGTCCGGACGTCGAAAGAGATCTGGAACCGGGGACCGAGCGACCCGTCCGATCCGGAATACGTGCAGCTTTACGAGGACGGCATGCGCTGGAGAGACGCGCACCTTTCTGTCAAGGAAGACGTGCACATTGAAAACGACGGCCTGAATCTGTACGGCGAATACTACGATCTCGGCGCGAAGACCGCCGCGATCATCCTGCCCGGCCGGATGGAGACCTGCTATTATTCCGCGTTTTACGCGGAACCCTATGAAAAGGCGGGGTGCAACGTCCTCACGATCGACCCACGGGGGCACGGCCTTTCCGACGGCAAATACAACTCGCTCGGGTTTCTCGAATACCGCGACGTGATCGCGTGGGCGAAGTTCCTGCACGATACGAAAGGCGTCGAAAAGGTGTTTCTTCACGGCGTCTGCATCGGCTGCTCCACCGCGGTCTTTGCCCTGACGGCGGAGAATTGTCCGGAGTACGTGGCAGGCATGGTCGCGGAAGGCATGTACGTGAACTTCAATGAATCCTTCCGCATCCACATTGAGGAAAGAGGACACCGCTATTTTCCGGTCGGCCCGGCGGCGCTGTTCTGGCTGCGCCTGTTCGGCAAGGCCGACGCCGTGCACGACGGACCGCTGAAGCGGATCCCCGCGCTCAGGAAGCCGATCCTGATGCTGCACAGCCGGATGGACCAGTATTCTTTGCCGGACAAGGCCGAACTCCTGTACGAGGTCTGCGGCTCTCCGGAAAAGGAACTCGTCTGGTTCGAGACCGGCACGCATTCCCGGATCCGGATCCATACGGAAGAAAACCGAGCGAAGTTTGACGCGGCGATCGGGTCGTTTTTGACGGATGTTTTGAATTCGGACGAGCATAAGCAAGCGGAGGTATAAAATGATTTATTGTCGGAAATGCGGAGTAAGACTGTATGATGATTCGAAGTTTTGTCATCAGTGCGGCACACCTGTTCGTGAAGAACGGGAGAATACTTGCTCGTCAGCATTCTATGAGACGGTTCCGGGTGACCCTTCGTTTCAACGAGTTTATCCCGTAAGACAGGCTGCACCAAGCGGCTATTCGTCAGAGGAACAGCGCATGCAGGCAAAATCAAATATGACCTTCGCGATTGTAGCTGCAGCGCTGGCTGGAATCGGACTGCCCGGACTCATTCTGGCGATTATTTCAAGAAAGCGGGTCAGGGACTACCAGGAAACATACGGAATTCCTGCGGCGGGATATGACCGTGCGGCAAGAATCATTACCAGAATTGCTTTGCCGGTCAGTATCGGATTTACCGTTTTCTGGGTGGTTTACATCCTGATGATCTTCAGTTTGATCTCTATGGCACTCGGACGTTCAAGACAGTTCCATGTGTAAAAACCCGGTGGTTGCAAATCCATTCTTGACAGACACGTTTTTATTGTAGTATATTGAAAAAAATAAATTACTCCTTAGGAGGTATTCATTATGGCTTTTTGTACATCTTGTGGAGCACAGATTCCCGACGGAACGAAATTCTGTCCGAGTTGCGGTGCGGCACAGGAAGCGGCGCAGCCCGTTCAGCAGCCGGTATATCAGCAGCCGGTATATCAGCAGCCGGTCTATCAGGAACCTCAGGTGAATGACGGACAGAAGGACGCTCAGGCAGGTTCCTGCCTGACGATGGGCATCCTTGCTCTGATCTTTATGAGCACCGGTCTTCTCGGCATCATCTTCGCGTCCATCGGCAAGAAGAAAGTGCGTGCGTATGAAGCGCAGTACGGCCCGGCGACCGGGAAAGCGAAGGCCGGCAAGATCATGTCGAACGTTGCCCTTCCGATCTCCATCGTGATGCTGATCTTCTGGGTGATCTACGTGGTTGCCATCATCATCATGGTCGCCGGCGCAGCGTCGTCCGGTTCTTCTTCGAGTGCGATCATCGACTTCTTCGAGAAGATGGGCATTGATGTCAAGTGACGGGTTCTGAGCGGTAACGAAAAGGCTATTGCATTTGCGATGAGATCCAAGGCAATAGCCTTTTTCAGTATTGAGAAGACAAAGTTCTTTACATAAAAGGGGGACATTTCTATGGCATTCTGTACGAAATGCGGAGCACAGCTTCCGGACGGAGCACAGTTCTGTACGGCTTGCGGCACACCTCAGGCCGCACCTGCACCGGCTCCCGCACCTCAGCCTCAGCCGCAGTATCAGCAGCCGCAGTATCAGCAGCCGCAGTATCAGCAGCCGCAGTATCAACAGCCGCAGGTTCAGCAGCCGCAGTATCAGCAGCCTGTATACCGGCAGCCCGTGTACCAGCAGCCTGTCTACCAGCAGCCGCAATATCAGCAGCCGGTCAACGTGACCATCGTCAACCAGCAGCCCGCTGCTCCGGCCGCGAAACTGAAGACGAACCGGAAACTGGTCAAATTCATCTTCTTCAGCATCCTGACGTTCGGCATTTATCCGATCGTGTTTTACACGAACATTTCGACGAGCATCAATACCGCGGCGAGCCGCTACGACGGAAAGAAAACCATGAATTACTGCCTGGTCTTCTTCATCTTCTCGTGGCTGACGTTCGGCATCGTTCCGTTCGTGTGGACCATCAAGCTCTGCTCCCGGATCGGCAATGAACTGAAGCGGCGGAACATCCCCTACAGTTTCGGTGCCGGTACCTTCTGGGGCTGGGGCTTCTTCGGGTCTCTTATCTTCGTCGGTCCGTTCATTTTCATCCACAAACTGGCGAAGTCGATGAACCTGATCTGCCAGGACTACAACGTCCGCGGATAATTCAAAAAAACTGTTGACAAAAGAATCAACGCGTGGTATAGTACTCGCGTTGTAAAAAGCAAGCAGAGGTCCACTCTCACCTCAGCACGCCGGAAGGCTGTGACTCGGGTTGAATGAAAAAGAAAAACAGACGGGAGTCTGTATGTTTTCTTCGGGACCGTACATGCGGTCCCGTTTTTTTCTCCGCTTGCCGGTCGTTCGGGAATGAAGTGTTTTAGGAGGTGTCCCATTAACGAATCATTGATCAATGAAGAGATCCACGAGAAAGAAGTGCGTTTGATCTCGGATAAGGGCGAACAGTTGGGGATCATGTCCTCGGAAGAGGCATTGAAGATCGCTGAGGAAGCGGAACTCGATCTCATTCTGATCGCGCCTCAGGCCAAACCGCCGGTATGCAGGCTGATGGATTACAGCAAGTACCGGTACGAGCAGTCGCGGAAGGAAAGAGACGCGAAGAAGAAGCAGAAGACTGTCGAGGTGAAGGAGATTCGTTTTTCACCGAATATTGACACGAATGATCTGAACACGAAAGCAAACAGCGCGAGAAAGTTTCTGGAAAAGGGAAACCGCGTGAAGGTCTCGCTCCGGTTCCGGGGACGTGAAATGACTCACATCAACGAAACCAAAGGCGTGCTGGACCGGTTCACCGAAGCATTGGCGGACGTCAGCATCGTGGACAAGCCCGCGAAGATGGAAGGCCGGAACATGAGTATCGTGCTGGCTCCCAAGACAGGGAAATAACAGGACGGGGCCGGAAGACGGCATCGTCAATACCATTCAAGGAGGAACGGAAAATGCCAAAGGTAAAAACGAAAAGAGCTGCAGCCAAGCGCTTTAAGAAGACCGGTTCGGGACAGCTGACGAGAATGAAGGCGTACAAGAGCCACATTCTGACGAAGAAGTCCACGAAGAGAAAGAGGAATCTCAGAAAGTCGACCGTCGTGGATCACGCGAACGTCAACATGAAGAAGGTTCTGCCGTATTTATAAGCTGCGGTTTGTGATGAATAATCGATGGGAGGAATGAGAAATGGCAAGAGTCAAAGGTGGTTTTAACGCGAAGAAGCGTCACAACCGTGTGCTGAAGCTGGCGAAGGGTTATCGCGGCGCCCGCTCGAAGCAGTATAGAGTAGCGAAACAGTCCGTGATGCGCGCCCTTGCGACGGCATACGCGGGAAGAAAAGAGAAGAAGCGTCAGTTCAGACAGCTCTGGATCGCCCGGATCAATGCGGCGGCCAGAATGAACGGGCTTTCTTACTCGAGATTCATGTTCGGTCTGAAGAACCAGGGCATCGTCCTGAACCGGAAGGTCCTTTCCGAGATGGCGATCAATGACGCGGAAGGATTTGCCGCGCTGGCTGAGACCGCGAAAAAGGGTCTGTAATTCATAGCAACGGAATTGGGCTGTTGTTCCTGCCCCGACTGCGTCGGCGGCGGACGGCAGCCCGATTTGATTATCAGAGCATCAGCGAAAAGGTCGTAAGAGCATGTCGAGAGAGGTGACGTTCCATATTCTGATCAATGCCATTTTCCTGGTATTGACGCTGCTGCTCGGCCTTTTGCCGGATCCCGCGGCGCGTTACGTCGCGATGTTCCATGCGTTTCTGTTCTTTTCCGTGCTCTCGGGGATCCTTACGGGAGCCGCGTACGGCGCGGGGCTCGGGATCATTGCCCCGATCCTCTATTATCTTTTGTATCACCGGTTTTTGTTCATGCCGGAGACCGTGACGTATTTCGTCGCGGCAGGCACGGCCGGCCTCGTGGCAGGCCTGTTTTACGGCTGGTTCAGGACTTCGATCGGCGCGACGGTCGCGGCCGTCATTGCCTGGTGCTTCAGTTTCGGCGTGACGAAGGCCGTCTCGCTTTTGGCTTCCGGCGAGTCCTACTTCATCGCGAATTACGTTTCGGACGTGTTCGTGTCCTTCTGGCCGGGAATTGCGCTGACGTTACTCACGGCCCCGCTCATCACCGTGATCCTTCGAAAGAAAGGCGCCATGTGGGTGCTCCGCAGCGAACGTGACGATTAAATCTGTATAATCGGAAACCGCGCGAAAAACGGTGGATTGTGCAGATTGCCGAAATCCCCGGAAAACGGTTGACAATGCAAAAGAACGGGAATATAATGTTTGAAAATTTGAAACAGCTCATTTCGAGGCGTGAAAGATGACGTATCCGACGTGTGAACGGAATAACGGAACGCAGGCTGGCTCCACTAAGAAGGCAGCCGCATCTTTCCCTGCGAATGAACTCTGGATCTCGGGCGCTGTCGGTTTGACGGCGTCTGTTTTATTCTGGGTGATTATCCCGATCCTGCGCTTTTCTGTCGGGGTAGCGGTCCTTCTGCTACTCATTGCCGTAGTCGTTACGGTACTCCGGAAAAATCAGGTGAGAACGGTCGTATCATTCAGTTAAATAACTGATCTAAGATAAGGGAGCCGGGATCACGAAACAGTGGACCGGCTTTTTTATATTTTTCATCAAGAAGGAGAAAAAGATTATGAAAACGATGAAAAAAGTACTTACGGCGATTTTGGCGGTTGCCCTTACGGCAATGCTTTTCGCGGGATGCAACCAGAGCGGCGGCACCGCGAAGGGCGGCGTCATCAAGATCGGCGCGACGGGTCCTCTGACCGGCAGCGCTTCGATTTACGGCATTTCCGTGAACAACGGCGCGAACCTCGCGGTGGAAGAGATCAATGCGGCCGGCGGCGTGAACGGTCTGACCTTCAGCTTTGAAATGAAGGACGACGAAGCGACCCCTGACAAGGTGGCTTCCGCTTACGACGCATTGCTCGATGCAGGCATGCAGATCTCTCTCGGCTCCGTGACGAGCGGCGCCTGCCTGGCCTTCGGTGCCAGAGCGGCTGCGGACAACATCTTCTTCATGACGCCGTCTGCTTCGAACGCGGACGTCATTGCCGCCGGCAGCAACGCTTTCCGCGTTTGCTTCGGCGATCCGGACCAGGGCGTTCTGGCTGCGGAAGAGCTGACGAAGAAGTATCAGACGATCGGCTGCATCTATGACACCTCCGACGAATACTCTGCAGGTATCTACGAAGCCTTCAAGACGAAGATGGGGGAACTCGGCGTGGCGTTCGAGACCCGTACCTTCGACCAGGACAACAAGACGGACTTCTCCTCCCAGGTGGAAGGACTGAAGAACTGCGACGTCATTTTCCTGCCGTTCTATTATCAGGAAGCCGGTCTGGTGGCCCGCGCCTGCGCAGGAAAGGGACTTGACAACATCGTGCTGTTCGGCTGTGACGGTCTGGACGGCGTGGCCGGCGAGATCGACGAGACGGTCAAGAACCAGATCAGCTACATCACCCCGTTCGACGTGGCTTCCACCGAGAAGAACGTGTCGGATTTCGTGGCGAGCTACAAGGCGAAGTACGGCGCAGAGCCCGACCAGTTCGCGGCTGACGGCTACGACGCGATCTATGCGATCGTCAATGCCATTAAGGCGGCCGGCGTGAACGACGCTTCCATCAAGGCTTCCGACCTTTGCGAAAAGGTCAAGGCTGCGATCACCGCTTCTTCCTTCAAGTATGACGGCGTGACGGGTTCCATGACCTGGGATGCGTCCGGCGCCTGCGAGAAGAGCGCGATCATCGTCGTGGTCGGCAAGTAAGGGTAACGGCTCCGGGGCGTGCCCCGGAAACAAAAACAGTATCGGAACGCTTCTTCCCGGCGGCGGGTTTGCTGTCGGGAAGAAGCCGTATCATTGGAAAAGGGGTCTTATATGGTCACAGTGATCGACGGCCTGTCTTTGGGCGCCATATATGCACTGATCGCACTGGGCTATACGATGGTGTACGGCATCGCGAAGATGTTGAACTTCGCGCACGGCGACATCATCATGGTCGGTGCGTTTGCCATTTTTGTCACGTTCAGCACGCTGGGGCATCCGCTCATTGCCATTCTGGTGGCAGTGGTGATCTGTACGGTGCTCGGCGTCACGATCGAACGGCTCGCCTACCGGCCGCTTCGTACGGCCTCGCCGCTTGCGGTGCTCATTACCGCCATCGGCGTGTCGTATCTTTTGCAGGGCATTGCCCAGCTGATCTTCGGCGCCGGCAATAACCCGGTGAATTTCTTAGCATCTCTCGGCGTGGTTTCCTTTAGCCTCTTCGGGAGCCAGATCAACGTTTCCTGGAGTTCCATCCTGACCGTCGGTCTCGGCGCGATCCTCATGGTGGGACTGACTTTGTTCGTGAAATACACGAGGACCGGCCGCGCCATGCGGGCCGTCTCGGAAGACCGGGGCGCCGCGACGCTGCAGGGCATCGATGCCAATAAGATCATCATGATCACCTTCGCGATCGGTTCGTTTCTGGCCGCTTTCGCGAGCCTGTTCTATCTTTCGAAAACGCCGGTCAATCCGACCTTCGGATCCATGCCCGGCATCAAGGCGTTTACCGCCGCCGTCATCGGAGGCATCGGCTCCATTCCGGGCGCCATGCTGGGCGGCATCCTGCTCGGGATGATCGAGACGATCTGCCTCAGCATCCCGGCGATTTCCAGTTATACAACGGCCATTGAGTTTTCCGTGCTCATCATCATTCTGATGATCCGGCCCATCGGTCTTCTGGGAAAGAAGAGAAGGGTGAAGGTGTGAGCATGAAGACTTTGAAATACTTTAAAAAGCAGTTTGCCGTCAAACACTTCATCAGCTATTTTGTTCTGATCGGCGTGATCCTGGTCATGGCGGTCTTAAGCGCCACCGGCGCGCTGAGCCGGAGCGCCTACTCCACGCTGACGAAGATCGGATACAGCATGATCCTCGCGGTTTCGCTGAACCTCGTGGTGGGATTCTTGGGAGAACTTTCCCTCGGCCACGCGGGTTTCATGTGCGTCGGCGCATACATCGGCTGCTTCATCTTTAACCTTCTGGAGCCCGTCACCGGCAGCGGCATCCTGACGCTCATCATCGCCATGCTTTCGGGCGGCGTCAGCGCGGCAATTTTCGGCTTCATCATCGGCGTCCCGGCGCTCCGTCTCCGCGGCGACTACCTCGCGATCTGCACGCTCGCGTTCGGCGAGATCGTCCGGAACGTCTTCAAGAACCTGCCGTTCTTCGGCGGCGCAAAGGGACTGAACACCGGACTCTTTGACAGAACGACGCTGCTCTTCGTTACGCTGGTGACCGTTCTCGTCGTGCTCGCGATCGTTCAGAACCTGATCCGTTCGAAGCACGGGCGCGCCATCACGGCCATCCGTGACAATGAGATCGCGGCTCGGGCAATGGGCGTCAACGTGACCTACTACAAGCTGCTGGTCTTCGTGCTGTCCGCGTTTGCGGCCGGCCTTTCCGGCGTGCTGTACGGCAAGGCCGTCGGCATCATCCGGCAGGACAACTTCTCGTACAACTATTCGATCGAGATCCTCGTCATGGTCGTGCTCGGCGGCATCGGCTCCATGAACGGCTCGCTCATTGCCGCGACGATCATTACCGCGGTGACGGTCTTTCTGCAGAACCCGCCGCCGGCGATCCGGGATGCGCTGAATCTCGGCGACGACACGCTCGCGATCGTGAAGACCATTGCCTACGCGGTCATCCTGATCCTGATCATCATGTACAATAACGCGCCCGTTTTCGCGGGACTTCGGGAGAAGCTTTCGATCAAGAAACTGTTCGCAAAGTTCAAGAAGAAAGATCCGGGGAACATCTCGGCCGACGAAGCCAAATGGGACCGTATCACGACGAAGATCGAGATGGACGAAGTGCTCCGCGTGGATGTGAAAAAGCGCGAGGGCGAACTGACCGACCCCGACAAGCCGGAGAGAGGAGCGAAGTGAGATGAATGACGTATTACTGAGAACGGAAAACCTCGGCATCTCCTTCGGCGGCCTGAAGGCGGTGGAAGGGTTGAACTTAGAAGTCCGGAAAGGACAGCTCTACGGACTCGTCGGTCCGAACGGCGCAGGTAAGACGACGGTATTCAACATGCTGACCGGCGTGAACCTGCCGACCGAAGGCACGTTTTTCTTAGACGGCGAGGAACTCCGCGGCAAGTCGCAGGAAGCCATCAACCGGAAGGGCATTGCCCGGACGTTCCAGAACATCCGCCTGTTCGTGAACATGTCGGTCGTCCGGAACGTCATGGTCGGACTGCACAACCAGCCGGAGTTTCATTGCAATGCCTTCACGAGCATGTTCCGTCTGCCGCGCCACTATGAGGAAGAGGCGACGATGCGGGACAAGGCGAAGGAGATCCTGAAGATCTTCGATCTTTACGAGGAACGGAACAACCTGTCCTGCAACCTGCCGTACGGCAAGCAGCGGAAACTCGAGATCGCGCGGGCGCTTGCGACGAACCCGAAGTTATTGCTCCTCGACGAGCCGGCGGCGGGCATGAACCCGAACGAGACCGAAGACCTGATGACGATCGTCCGGCGGCTCCGCGACGAATTCGACCTCACGATCCTTTTAATCGAGCACGACATGCATTTCGTGTCCGGTCTCTGCGACGAGATCACGGTTCTGAACTTCGGCCAGACACTGGCGCACGGGACGCCTGAAGAGGCGCTGAACGACCCGGAGGTCATCCGGGCCTACATCGGCAACTGACGGAGGGCATCATGGCATTATTGGAAATCAAAAATCTGGAAGTGTATTACGGCGTCATTCAGGCGCTGAAGGGCATCAGTTTCGAAGTCAACGACGGCGAGATCGTGACGTTGATCGGCGCGAACGGCGCGGGCAAGACGACCACGATGCAGGCAATCATGGGTCTCGTCCCGGTCAAGTCCGGCACGATCACGTTTGACGGGAAGGACATCACGCACCTGCCCGGCCACAAGGTCGTCGGTCTCGGTCTCGCGCAGGTGCCGGAAGGCCGCCGCGTGTTTCAGGAGCTTTCGGTGCAGGACAACCTGCTGCTCGGCGCATACCTTAGGAAGGACAAAGCCGGGATCGAAAGCGACATGGAACTGATCTTTGACCGCTTCCCGCGCTTGAAGGAGCGGCGGAATCAGATCTCGGGCACGTTGTCAGGCGGCGAGCAGCAGATGCTTGCGATGGGACGGGCAATGATGACGAAGCCCCGGATCCTGATGCTCGACGAGCCATCCATGGGCCTTTCGCCGATCCTCGTCGATCAGGTGTTCTCGATCATCACCGACTGGCATAAGGACGGCGTGACGGTGCTGCTCGTCGAGCAGAACGCCGGCAAGTCCCTCGTCATTTCGGACCGCGCATACGTTCTCGAGAACGGCAGGATCGCGCTTTCCGGGACCGGCGCCGAATTAATGGCTTCAGAAGAAGTGAAAAAGGCCTATTTGGGCGGCTGAGATCATTCGACAGCTGAATCATTGCGGATATACAAAAGACTGCTTTTCGACGTTTTTTTGCGTCAGAAAGGCAGTCTTTTTGTATTGGTTTCTGTTTTGACCTGCTATTCGATCTTCCTTTGCTGCATCATCCGTCGATACTGGAGCGGCGAGAGCTGGTAGGCGGCTTTGAAGCGCGCCGTGAAATAATGCTGGGAGGAAAAACCGGAGCGCTCCGAGACCTCCAGAATGGACAGAGTCGTCGTGATGAGGAGCATCTTTCCATAGGACAGCCTGAGGTTCTGCAGATACTTGCCGGGAGAGATGCCGAAGGTCTCCGTGAAGAGCTTGTGATAGTAGGACGGGCTCAGGTTCGCCATACTGCCGAGCGACTCCACCCGGATGTCCTCCGCATAGTGCGCGTCCATGTATTCCTTGGTCTTCTTCAGCCCCTCCCGGTGAACGAGAAAGGATTGATACTGAACGTCATCCGGAATCGGCTTTTCCTCGATTAAGTGCGCCACGATCTCTGCGATGCCGGAGAGGATCTCAATCGAGTCGGCATAGGCCTCGGTGTTTTTCCGAAGGATCTCCCTGAACGCGGTGAAATAGGGTTCCACGTCCTTGACGAAAAAGGTGGCCGGAAGCGCGTGAAGTCTTGCCTCCAGTTCATCGTCGAGATCACGGATATGTACGTAATAGCATTGAAAGGCAATGTCCCGGACGATCGAGTAACGCTGGTCCCCGGGCGCGGCAATGAGCACGCGGCCCATTTGCTGCGGGATCGATTTGCCGTTTAAAATGCATTCCCCGCCGGTAGTCTTCGTCATGATCTCGATTTCCCAGCCTTTGAGCACGCGTTCCTCCGTCCGTTTGTTTAACGGATGGATCTGCGTGGATTTGAAAAACCCGAAATCACGTATGGTAAATGGACATTGAATCTTCATTGGGTCACCTGTCAACTATAAAGCGAATTAAACGGTCGTCAGGAGAAGGTCCATCTCTCCGGAAACCGGCACATCGCCGATGCCCTCCGGCAGGAAGTACGAATCGCCCTGCACGATCGGTTCATTGCCGATCCGTCCCTCGCCTTTGATGCAGACGACGGAGGTAAAGGGAGTTCCTTCCGAAATGACGTCGTCTCCTGAAACCTGTTTTTTCACTACTTTGAATAACGGGCAGTCCGCCAGCACGCCCGCTTCCGGGGCTCCTTCCGAGAACCGGATCTTTTCGATCTCAGTCTCCGTAAAATCGAGGATCGTCTGCATCGCGGCATCCACGTGGAGTTCGCGCGGCTTGCCGTCCTTTAAACGCCCGTAGTCGTACACGCGGTACGTCACGTTCGAGTTTTCCTGGATCTCGGCAATGAGGATGCCGGCGCCGATCGCGTGTACGAGTCCCTGCGGGATAAAGAAGACGTCCCCGGGATGCACGGGCACGTAATTCAGGAGACTCTCAACGGTGCCGTCCGAAAGCGCCTTCCGGAATGCGTTCTCGTCAAACCGGTCTTTCAGGCCGTAAACCAAAGCCACTCCGGGTTTTGCGTCTACGATGTACCACATTTCCGTCTTGGCGGGATGCACCTGGATCGACAGCCGGTCCTCTGCGTCAATCAGTTTGATCATGACCGGGAAGTTCTCCGCGGTCCCGAGCACGTCGGAAAGAGAGCGTCCGGCATTCCAGCCGTTTTCAACGACGCAGGTCCCTTCCGGATGCACGGCAAGTTCCCAGGCCTCCGCGATCTTCCCCGCAGGCTTGTGGTAAGCTTCGCCGAGTTTCGTGCCGCCCCAGATGATGTCCTTCAACGGAGCGCGGAGCTTCATCGGGTACGGAGAGGTCATTGCCCGGTCCGGGCGTTCTTTTAAGAACCATTCCTTGACGCCGATGAGGTGCACGAGGTCCATGTCTTTCGCAGGTTCAAGAATGCGAAGCGTTTGCACTTCATGCAGACCTTCCCGGAGCGCCTGAGAGAAAAACGGGAAGGATTTGGACACCTGACCGCCAAGGTAGAGCGCCTCCGTGCCGAGTTCGGAAAGGATCGGGCGGATGACGTCCGACAGGATCTCTCCGGTTTCCTTAAATGTCCTGAGGGCAATGGGGTCGCCGCCCGCTGCGCGGACAAAGACGCCTTTCGCGCTGCCTTCATGGGCGCCGGAAGCTGCATTGTAGCGGTTTAAGACGCCACGGCCGGAGACGAAGTCCTCCGCGGTCTTGTCCCGGTAAGGCAGCTTGAAAATGGAATACTTCGGGCCGCCGGTCTCATTCTTCAGGAGTTCGCCGTCCTTCATGACCGCGAAACCGAGTCCTGTTCCGATCATGACGCCGGCCGCGTTTCTGACTTCCGGATGTCCTGCCATCGCGCCGTAAAGAAACGCGGAACTGTCGTGCAGGAAACAGACCGGGATCTCGCCGAGTATCTCGTAGAACCAGGGGCGGAGCGGCACGCCGTAGATCGCCGTATATTTGTGCGTCATATGGCTGACGGCCGAGAAATAGTCAAAGGGCCCCGGCGTGTCCGCTGCGACGGCGGCGACGCGGAATCCGTAATGCATCGCGTGATTCTTCTGCCGCCGGAGCAGGGTCTGATAGGAAGCCTTCACTTGCCTGAGTTCGCCGTCGGAGTCCACCGGCTCCGAATCGAACGAATCCGGGACGAGATCGCCCGCCATGTCAAACAGGCACGACTTCAAAAACGTACCGCCGATGTCTAAAGCAATGAGACAATCTTTCATACTGACCCTCGTTCCTGAGAAATGGTTCAGGGAAACCCTGATCCAGCCCGCCTCGGGCTTGTCCGCCCCTCTTATTTTAGCAGCGTCTTGTGGATCGTCGTCCAGGTTTCCGGCTTGTTGTTGATGAGTTCGTACTCGCCGAAGTCCGCGGGCACCACGACGATGTCCATGAACTTCATGTCGAACTTACGGCTCGGATCCTTCTTCGAACGGACCGTGACGTCCTCGCCGTCGACCAGCGCGAGCACGTGGAAATCGCCCTTCGTATCGTCGGTCATGTAATTGCCGAAGATCAGGTTCCGAAGCGAGAAATAAAGCTGCTCGCATTCGCCGACCACGACTTCCTTCGCGTCGCCTTCTTCACGAATGACTCTGTAGCCGCCGTTCACCAGGTTCTTTTCGACGTAGTCCTGCATCATGCCGCGGTTCAGGTTGATGTTTCCGAAGTAGGTGTGGATCGGACGCGGCTTGCCGTCGAGGTCCTTCCGGAGATAATCGTACATTTTGTAAGTATAGGAACCTACGGTGAGCGAACCGATCTCGAGGATCAGCTGGTTCTTTCCGGAGCCGTGGATCGTGCCTGCCGGGATCATGACCTGGATGCCGGGCTTGCTTTCCACGCTGTAAATGTATTTCTGATAATCGACCGGCTGGTAATCCTTCTCGGAACGCTTGACTTCGGCAATGAATTCCTCGGGATCGGCGCCGCGGTTGAAACCGAGATACGTCCGCGCGCGCTGTGCGGTCGCGACGATGTAATAACTCTCGTCCTGGCGGCCGAGTTCATTGTGGTTCGGCACGACGAAATCCGCGCCGGGATGCAGCTGGATCGACATGTTTCCGGAGGAGTGGAAGGTGTCGTCGTAATTGAACCGGATCGGGAAGAAACCGTGGAAATCCCTGAGACAGCGCTCGCCCATCAGCTTCTTTCCTTCCGCCGCGACGACGACGTAGTACGGGAATTCGAATTCCAGACCGTCCATAATGATGACCGTGCTGACTTCCATCGGGATCATGTCGAAGACCCATGCGCAGTTCTTCATTTCCTTCGGAAGATTCCGTTCCTTCATCGTGAAATAGCCGCCCCAGACGCCTTCCAAATAGACCGGGCGCTGGCGGATCGGATAATCGAGCGCGCGGGAAATGAGCGCGTGCAGGACGTCGTTCGGAAGAAGTTTTACGTTTGCCGGATCATCGCCTGCCACGTAAAAGTCGAGGCCGCCGTTCGCCATGAGCCGGTTTCTAAGCGCAAAGCCGAGTTCGAAGTCCACGTAATAGCAGCGGCGCATCGTGACCTTGAACGGAAGATCGGTGTCATTGCCGAAGTTCCGGTAACCGCCGGCTTTAATGTTCAAGACCGCCTTTTTCGGCGTCACGTCGAGCCAGATTCGGACGTCGGCGAGATCCCGCAGCGATTCGGTCAGCGCGCCGTTTCCGTAAAGAACGATGAGCCGGTCCGCCTTGTTCTTCAGGTTTTCCTGCAAAGCGGCGAGCTTTTCTCCGTCGAAGATGCCCTCGTAACCGCCCTTGAAAATCTTGCCGTAGAGCAGCACCGGGTCTTTTTCACGGTCTTCCGGCAGGTATTCGGCGAACTGTTCGCGAAGTTCGTCCGCCGACTTGTAGATCGACGCGACGGAAATGAATTCCGCGGTCTTCGGCAGAAGTCCAACAAGCGCGGAAAACGGCGCGGTCGAGTAGCCGTCGATGGCAATGACCGTTCCGGGGTTCGCAAACTTCGAAAGCGCGGCGGCGACGGCGGCGTTGCCGGTCGCGGTGCGTCCCAATTCGACGGAACCGTCATTCGCGATGTGGTTCACCGCGTTCGGATCGTTATAGGGGTAGGGGTTGAACATAAAACTCATGGCTTTGGTTCCTTTCTTTTCTATCGTTTTAGTCGTTGCTTTTGTCGTATTGTCTGTCAAACGCCGAGAAGACGGCAGAATTCCCTCATAAAGGCGGGCAGATCTTCCGGCCGTCTGGACGTCACGAGATTTCCGTCCACCACGACCGGCGCGTCTTCGTAGAGCGCGCCCGCATTTTTCAAGTCGTCACGGACGCCGGGGTAAGCGGTCGCTTTCCGCCCGCGCAATACGTCCGCGGAAATGAGGGTCTGCGGACCATGGCAGATCGCCGCGATCGGTTTTCCTGCTGCGTTTATCTCACGGACGATCTTCAGTGCATTGGCATTGAGACGCACCTTTTCCGGCGCCGAACCGCCCGGCAATACGAGACCGGCGTAGTCTTCCGCCCGGCATTCGTCGATCGCCTTCGTCGCTTCGACGGTCAGGTGGAACTTTAAGTCCACGGTCTTTCTCGTCAGCGCCGCAACCTCGACTTCGAAGCCGGCTTCCTGAAGCCGGTAGTAGGGGTAGAGCACTTCCGTGTCTTCGCTTTTGTTTTCCGTCATGATGAGGATCTTGGACATTTTTTCTCCTTTCCTGTCTCCGCACGGGTCTCAATCGATCCGGCAGAAGTCGAAGTCCATCATTTTCGCGAGTTCCTCGAGTTCATCGAGGTGGTCGCCGTCCACGATGCCGTAGTGCTGCGTCACGCCGTTTTCGCAGATCTTCTGGAACAGTTCCTCCGGCGTGCCGTGCACGGGCTTGAAGTTTGCGTGAGAATAGCTCGCGAGGTAATGCTTCGTCGGAAGACACTCGACCAGCGTGCAGACCATTTTCATCCGGCCGTCCTTCTCGGACATGTGAAGCATGGTTTTAAGACCCGCCGGGAAGACGTGCCAGGCAAACGGCGCGCCCGCGTATTTCCACTGGGATTTCGCGAAGCGCTCGTCCCGGGCAATGATCGTATTGCCATTGCCGGAATGGTAATGGTTCGGACCCGCGTGACCCGCGACGATGAGACCGTTCTCATGATCCAGGTAGAAAGGCTCAATGAAGTTCGCGGGACTGCCGCCGAGCATCTGCAGAATGTAGGTCGCGAGACCGCCGCCGATGTCGCCTTCCGGCACCGTGACCATCTTTTCTTCGGGGTCAAGCGGCGTAAAGCCCGGACGGAGTCCGACGAATTTGAAGAGCACCGTGTCAATGTCGTTCAGAACGAGGAGGTCGATCCCGTGCTTCTTTGCGACCTGCTCCATCGCGTAGGTCGCCTTGACCGAGGCATGGAACTTCTCGAAATCCACGTTCGGATAAACCTCATAGCGGTTTGCGAGGTCCTTGACGATCCTGTCGATCACCGCGTCGTCCGTGTGCTCGATCTCGTCCACGACTTCCATGACGGACAGGAAGTGGATCTCCGGACCGATCTTCATGAAAACATTATAGGGATCGACGTAAGTCGCCCACATCGCCTCGTTGTAGCAGGCAAGGAGCCCCAGATTGCTGGAGCGAAGCACCGCGCGCGCCTTCGCGGCCACCGCGAAATTCCTGATCTTCGGCATCGTCTGGTCGAGGGTGCCGATGAGGAGCTCGCTCATCGGACGGTTGAACCGCTTGAACGAACCGCTCGCTTCCTGAAAACCGACGAGCGCGCCAGCGGACAGGAAATCAATGAACTGGTTTTCGTCGTTTGTGTCGGTGATGTCAAGCGAATCGCGGACGAACGAAACAAGTAGGAGAGGCATCGGCGGGAGTTCCCGGAGAAACCGGATCCAGGCGAAGTCCTCCGCCCAGCTCATGAACGACGCGACGACGCCGTCCACTTTCTCATTGAAAAAGCGGCTGACTTCCCGCTCGGCTGCATCTCTGGTATATACGGGTTCGCCGAAAACGACGTCGGCAAATTCCTGCATTCTGTCGATGTAGCGGTGAGTCTCTTCCGCCTTTCTTTCCTTATAAGTACCGTCCTTCGTGCCCTCTCCGAGCGGCTGGAAACGTTCCGCCCCGATGAGCAACAGACCGATCTTCGGCCTTCGATTCAGATCCATGAGGTCCTCCTTTTTGACCCGGCCAATAGGCGGCCGGAATTCGGTTTTTTTAATTTTCTCTTTTTCAGATTGGTTTAAGAACAAATTTAGAGACTGATTTTTAATAAATCTTATCACGGTTTTGGCTTATTGGCAAGGATTTCTCTGCTTTTTTCGTTTTTTAATTTTTTTATTATCGGGAGAGTGACGGAAAGACATTTGTCGATGATGCGAGGAGAACGCCCGGTGATTTGACCCCGGTTGCTCTAATTCCTTTTATCACTTATAATCCGTGTAAGATTCTGCTTCAAAACCTGTCTTGATGGGTGAAGGGGGTCTAGGAGAGACATGGCTTTTAACGATGAAACGATCGTCCGGCTGTTTTTCGATCGGAATGAACAGGCCTTGACGGAAGTGCTCGCAAAATACGGCGCCTACCTGCGGTCCATTGCCCGGAACATTCTGGGGGATGAGGGCGCGGCGGAAGAGTGCGCCAATGATGCTTTATTGCAGGCATGGAAGTCCATCCCGCCGAACCGGCCGGCTGACTTAAAAGCTTATCTGGGAAAGATCGCCCGGAATCTCTCCTTCAACCGCTACCAGAAAGAACATGCAAAAAAAAGAGGAGGCGGCGAGACGGAAAGCGTTCTGGAGGAACTGGAAGAGTGCATCCCCGGCGGAAGGAACCCGGAAGAGGAGGTCATACAGAAGGAACTTGCGGCGGAGATCAATGCTTTTCTTTCGAAACTGCCGAAAGACAGGCGGATCCTTTTCGTCTCCCGGTATTTCTACTCGGACAGTGTGTCCAGCATTGCTGCGCGGTTCGGGATCTCTGAAAACGCGGTATCCGTCCGGCTGAACCGCCTCCGGAAACAACTGAAGTCACATCTTCAGGAAAGAGGTTTTGAGTCATGAAGAAGGAAGAATTATTTCAGGCGATGGGCAGCATCGACGAAACGTATGTAAATGAAGGCCGGGAAAACCCCGGAAGAAAAGCCGTGCAATGGAAGAAATGGACGGGGATCGCGCTTGCCGCGGCTGCGGTGTTCGTCATTGCCGGCGGCAGCGTTCTCTTTTTCAGGAACAGCATCCTGACGCGGCCGAAGGCGCCGATCGAGAAGCATATCGCAGCATCCCGCGATAGTACGTCAGAAATCACGGAAATCCCGCGCTGGGAGGAAATGCCGGACGTGCAGCGGTATGCCGAACTGTCTTTTGAGGGAAAGACGTATCGGAGCAATCTGATCTACGTGCACCCGGAAAACGAAGGAGAGACGATCGGCTCGGGCACTTTGACCGGGTCTGACGTGTACACGGATGAGCTTCATACGGTCGGAGGCACAGTGAAGAAAATTGCCGGCATCCGAACGGAAGCGGCGGTTGCGGTGTATTTCCCGGACGAACCGGACCGCGGCTATGCCTACGTGAACGCGGCGTATGTTCCGAAGACGCTCGGCGAATTCATTGCGGATGTGAACCTTCGAAACACGCTGAAAACGGGCCTCGTGTATACTGTTGAGGGACCCGGAAAGCAGGACGTCGTGTACGAGGATGTTCCAATGGAACTTGTCTGGAGCATGCTGCTTTCCGACGAAACGATCGTGAATGAGCCGGATAAGGCTGTGGGAAGGCGCGTCCTCGGGATCGATTCGAGCGTCGACCTGCTCGGCTATCATCACAAGACGATCTCACTGACGGAAGACGGGTATCTTTGGACGAATCTTTTGGATTCCGGAAAGTACTTCTTCATCGGAGAAGAGAAGGTCCGCGCCTTCCTGAAAGAAGTCACGGAAAAGCATCAGGGTTACGTTTACATCTATGACGAACTCACCGGCGAATATGACGAATAAGGATTTGGTTGTCTGAAAAAGGCGCCCCGCCGGAATTTTTCCGGCGGGGTTCTTGTATTACGGCCGGGAAGTGGCGCACTTAAGATGTGAAAATAAAAACAAATTGACACTTCACGGTTTCCTATGGTATCATATTAATTGAAGAAGTGCCCGTTTATCGGGCTTTTTTCTGCCCGCAGTCTGAGCGGGCCTATAATGAAAATCGGGAGAGAAGCATTTTTCAGACGGAATGCTTCAGTTTAAAACATGAAAAGACTGACCAAAAAGCAAATGATCATCTTTGCGATCGGGCAATTGGGCTGGTCCATCTTAAGCGGCATCATCAGTGCTTGGTTCGTGACCTTCTATCTGCCGACCAAAGGCGATCTGGAAGCCGGCGCGACGCAGTTTATCCAGCCCGGTCTCATCATCGGCGGGTTCCTGACCATTCTGGGTCTGATCACCGCACTCAGCCGGATCTTTGATGCAGTGACGGATCCGCTCATTGCCAACTTAAGCGACCGCAGCAAGAATAAGCGCGGCCGCCGGATCCCCTTCATGCAGATCGCGGCCGTTCCGCTTTCTGTCGTGACGGTGCTCCTCTTCATGGCGCCGATCAATGAGATCAGCGGCGTGAACATCGTGTGGATCTCCGTGTTCGTCGTGCTGTTCTATCTGTTCATGACGATGTACTGCACGCCGTACAATGCGTTGATCTCCGAGTTCGGGAAGACGCAGGAAGACCGGATGTTCATTTCGACCGCGATTTCGCTGACGTTCTTTGTCGGCACGCTGGTCGCGTATACGCCGTTCGTGTTCGCGGGAATGCTCCGCGGCTCCGTCGGCTTCAACTGGAGCTACCGCATCTGCTTCATCGCGCTGGCGGTCATTGCCTGCATCTGCATGCTGATCCCGACGTTCCTGCTGAAGGAGAAGGATTTCGTCGATACGAAGCCCTCGGAATCCAACGTGATGAAGTCTTTGATCTCC